>CAYUXD010000179.1:0-5528 GCA_964448655.1 uncultured Eubacteriales bacterium | reverse complement strand
GATGCGAGCTTCATCGCCATATTTATAATCGTTTGGGTTCTGGTCTTTGTCCTCTCACGAGTGTTTTTTAATCCTCTGCGGAAGATCATGGAGAAACGGGAAGCTAAAGTTAAAGGGAGACAAGATGCCTTCCAAGAATCTACAGAAGTCTATGAAAAAACTGTCTTTGAAATTGAAGAAAGGTTAAAATCCGCAAGGGCTCTCTCCGAGCAGACAAAGGATAGTCTTAAGCATGAGGCTTTAAAAGAGAAAGAACGCATGCTGGAGGAAATAAGCACAGAGTACAGGAGTCAGGTTGCCAAGGCTCAAGAGAAGCTAGAGAAGCAGACCACGAGCTTGAGGAGAGAATTAGGTGCTGAAGCCAAACTATTGGCCGAAAGAATTGAGCAGAAGCTTTTAGAATGAAAACTCCAAGAAGAAAAATCTTCCTCATTTTGCTTTTGTTGCCCTTCTTTATCTCCATGGTTTCTGCAGATGAGGAAAATTCATCAAATTTCAGGGACTTTATCGGGAAAACCATAAATTTCATCGTTTTATTCGGGGGCTTGGCTTATTTCCTTTTTAAGCCTATCCGGAATTTTCTCCAGAAGAGGTCCGAGGAGATAGAACAGGGCCTCAAAGACGCAGAAGATGCCCAAAGAGAAGCCGAGTTGAAGCTTCGTGAAGCAAAAGCCCGCCTGGCCACCCTGGAAGACGAGATAGAAAAACTAAAGAAGGAAGCAGAGATTGAGGGCCGCAAAGAAAAGGAGAGGGTTATTCAACTTGCCCAGCAGGAAGCAGAGAGGATCAAATATTTTGCCAAACAAGAAATTGAAATGCTCATGCGTGCAGGAATCCAGGATCTCAAACAATACACAGCAGAACTGGCTTCAGCATTGGCAGAAGAGAGGATCAAGAAAAAAATGAGTCCTGAAGACCAGTCTTTTTTTATAGATAAATCCATAGAAAAACTCGACGAACTCTATGAAAAGTCAAATTCTCGTAAAAAGATACACTCAAGGGTTAGTTAACTCTATCAAGAATGAAGCAGAGTTTTCGGCCGTCAGCCAGGAGTTGTCTAATTTTGCCCTGCTTCTCCGTAAGCACAAAAAGCTGAAAGACACTCTTTACAGCCCCTTCCTGCCAACAACCAAAAAAACGCAGATAGCCGAGGAAATCCTGGCCAAACAACCTTTGGGGAAAAAGGCTTCAAGGTTTATTTTAATTCTTGTGGAACACAATCGGCTTGAGCTTTTTCCCGATATCATAGAGTTCTTGCCTGAGGTTTGGAATGAAAAGAAGGGAACATATACTTTTGAAGTGGCCTCTGTTGTTCCCCTCACGGATGACCAGAGGAAAAAGTTAGAAAAAAAATTAGAGCTATTAGAGAAAAGACCGGTTATATTAAAGTACAGAATCGATCCTGAATTGGTTGGCGGACTTTGGGTAAGAAGAAAAAACATTGTTTACGATGTCTCGATAAAGGGAAATTTAATGAAACTTAAGGAAGAAATTTCTGAAGGGTAGGCGGAAAAATGGAGATTAAAGCGGATGAAATAAGTAAAATTATCCAACGCCAAATCGAAGGATACAGGACAGAAGTCGACATTAAAGAAGTTGGGATTGTAACTTATGTTGGAGATGGAATTGCCAGGATTTATGGACTGGACAGGGTTATGTATAACGAACTTCTGGAATTTCCTCAGGAAGTTTATGGTGTTGCCCTGAATTTAGAGGAAGATAGTGTTGGTTCTGTCCTTTTGGGGGAGAGTCATCTTGTTAAAGAAGGAGATTTGGTTAAGCGCACGCACAGGATTATGCAGGTTCCGGCGGGACCGGCCTTGATCGGGAGAGTAGTGAATCCTCTGGGCATACCTTTGGATGAAAAAGGCCCCATAAAAAGCGATGTCTACATGGTGGTTGAGCGTTTGGCACCAGGTGTTGTTGACCGCTTGCCAGTGAAGGAACCTCTCCAGACTGGCATAAAAGCCATCGATACCATGATCCCTATCGGACGAGGCCAGAGAGAGCTCATCATAGGAGATCGTCAGACAGGAAAGACAGCTATTGTCATAGATACCATCATCAATCAGAAAGATAAGGGTGTTGTCTGTATTTATGTAGCTATCGGCCAGAAAAATTCCACGATCGCTTATGTCATAAAAGTGCTTGAAGATTATGGAGCTATGGATTATTCGATAGTTGTGTCTGCTCACGCCAGCGACCCTTCGCCCCTTCAATACCTCGCTCCTTACAGCGGTTGTGCTATGGGAGAGTATTTCAGGGACAACGGGCAGCATTCTCTTCTCATCTATGATGACCTTTCCAAGCATGCGGCCGCCTATCGGGAAATATCTCTCCTTTTAAGGCGGCCCCCAGGCAGAGAAGCCTATCCTGGGGATGTCTTCTACCTCCATTCAAGGCTGCTTGAGAGAGCAGCTAAATATAATGACGAGCACGGAGGGGGCTCTTTAACTGCGCTTCCTATCATCGAAACACAGGCTGGAGATGTTTCAGGTTATATTCCAACAAATGTCATCTCGATCACAGACGGTCAAATTTACTTAGAACCTGAGTTGTTTAACGCGGGGATAAGGCCAGCCATCAACGTCGGCATATCTGTCTCAAGAGTCGGAGGGCATGCTCAAGTCAAAGCCATGAAGCAGGTGGCGGGAAAATTACGCCTTGATTTAGCTCAGTACCGGGAGTTGGTAACTTTTGCTCAGTTTGGCACAGAACTGGATAAGGCGAGCCAGGCCCAGCTCGATAGGGGCGAGAGATTGACTGAAGTTCTGAAACAGGATCAGTATGCCCCCTTACCGGTCGAAAAACAAATATTAATAATTTATGCAGGGAACAGAGGGTTTTTGGATGAGTTTGAAGTTGAGCAGATCAAAGAATATGAAAGAAAACTATATGAATTTTTTGAAAAGGAAAAGGCGACGCTTTTGAAGAAAATCGCTGAGAAAAGTGAAATTAGTGCAGATCTGGA
This sequence comes from uncultured Eubacteriales bacterium, assembly GCA_964448655.1. Classification (GTDB taxonomy): domain Bacteria; phylum Acidobacteriota; class Aminicenantia; order Aminicenantales; family Aminicenantaceae; genus SOIV01. The sequence continues at coordinate 2,557 of CAYUXD010000179.1, read as the reverse complement.
TGAAGCTATTAGCTCAGCTTTAAAGGAGTTTAGTTCCAGGTTTAAAGAAGGAAAAGCTTAAAAATGCCGGCTTTAATCGACCTCAGAAGAAGAATAAAAAGTGTCAGGAATACGCAGCAGATTACACAAGCCATGAAGACTGTGTCCATGGCTAAATTCAAGAAAGCGCAGCGTGCTGTTCTGGAGGCTCGCCCCCACTGGCACAATTCTCCTGATTTAATTTCCGAAGTCGTTCCTTGGGCTGAAAGAGAAGTCCATCCTTTATTCATAGAGAGAGAAGAGAAGAAGATAGAGGGATTGGTGATCACTTCTGATAAGGGCTTATGTGGAGCTTTTAATACAAACTTATTAGAGAAAGCTTTATCCTTTTTTGAGGAGAAAGCTAAACGATCTCAGGTGAATTTGGTTTTGATCGGGAAAAAAGCTTTTAGTTTTTTTAGGAAACATCCCTTTCCCGTTGATCGTGCTTATTCAGAACAAGCTCAAAATCTCACCTTAGAAGACCTGAAAGAATTGGCTCAGTTTTTAATGCGGCTCTACGTTTTCAACAAAACAGATGCTGTCTACGTGGCCTACAACGAATTCAAATCCATTCTATATCCCCGGGTGACCGTTACCAGGCTCCTTCCCCTTAGCCCTCCAGAAGGAGAAGCCCGAGAAGTTTTAGCTCCAGACTGGGAGCCAGAAGCAGGTTCTATCCTCAATAGTCTTTTGCCTTTTTACCTAGAGAGTCAAATTCGACATTTCTTTTTTGAGTCGCAAGCCTCTGAGCAGGCAGCTCGAATGATGGCTATGGATAATGCCACTAAAAATGCTGAAGATTTAATAAGTGACTTAACATTGGTCTTAAACAAAATTCGACAGGCTTCAATCACCAAGGAGCTTCTGGAAATTATGACAGCCGTTGAGGCTTTGGCAGGAAAATAGAGAATTTGGAGAGAAGCATGGCAAAAGTAAAGCCGAAAAATTCCGAAAAAGGAAAAGACAAACCTAAAGTAAAGCCGAAAACAAAATCTAAAGCAAAGGATAAAAAAGAAGAAAAAATCGGGAAGGTCGTTCAGGTTATCGGGCCAGTTGTGGACATCGAATTCAAGGGTGTTAAACTCCCTGAAATATACCACGCGATTCGAATCATAAGCGAAAGATTCGATAATACTACCCCCACTTCTGTTCAAGAAGTCAAGAAGGACTTTGGGATAAGGGTTGATCAACACAAGAGCCAAGGATTTGGTACCATCACTCCAGTAGATATTGTGGTTGAAGTGGAGCAGCATCTGGGGGAGGATAAGGTGAGGTGTGTTTCTATGCATCCCACAGACGGCCTGGCTCGAGGAATGAAAGCCATTGATCTGGAGAGTCCGATTCAAGTTCCAGTCGGAGAGGTAACCCTGGGACGAGTGATGAATGTTATAGGCGAGCCAGTTGACCATCTAGGTCCTATCGAGGCCAAAGTGAAGTATTCCATCCATCGTCCTCCTCCATCCTTAGAGCAGCAGAGCACCAAACTCGAGATGTTTGAGACAGGAATCAAGGTTATAGACCTTATCCAGCCCTTCTTGAAAGGAGGAAAGGTCGGCCTTTTTGGAGGAGCGGGTGTTGGCAAGACCATCATTATTATGGAGCTGATCCACAACGTAGCTAAAAAGCACGGAGGCTATTCTGTTTTTGCAGGCGTAGGTGAGAGAACGAGAGAAGGAAATGACCTCTGGCTGGAGATGAAGAAATCAGGAGTCATCGATAAGACTTCTCTCATCTACGGCCAGATGACCGAGCCTCCTGGAGCAAGACTCCGAGTTGGATTGGCTGCTCTTTCTGTTGCAGAATATTTCAGGGATGAGATGAACCAGGATATCCTCCTCTTCATCGATAATATCTTTCGTTTCGTGCAGGCTGGCTCAGAAGTCTCAGCGCTCCTGGGAAGGATGCCTTCGGCAGTTGGTTATCAGCCTAACCTGGCAACTGAACTCGGAGAGCTCGAAGAGAGGATTACTTCCACCAAAAGGGGCTCAATCACTTCTGTCCAGGCTATTTATGTGCCCGCAGATGACTTCACCGATCCAGCGCCGGCCACAACTTTTTCTCATTTAGATGCTTCCACAAACCTTTCACGGGCTCTCACCGAAATTGGCATCTATCCTGCTGTTGATCCCTTATCATCTTATTCTCGAATACTGGATCCAAGAGTGGTGGGCGAGGAACACTATCAGGTGGCAAGGAGCGTCAAGGAAATTCTTCAGAGGTATAAAGACCTTCAAGATGTCATTGCCATTCTGGGCATAGAGGAGCTTTCCGAAGAGGATAAAGTTATCGTTGCCCGTGCTCGAAAGATTCAACGGTTCTTCTCCCAGCCATTTTATGTCGCAGAGGAATTCACCGGAAGACCTGGAAAATATGTGACCATTGAGGAGACCATGAAGGGATTCAAGGAGATTGTGGAAGGCCAACACGATGATAAACCTGAACAGGCCTTCTACATGGTAGGAAATATTGAGGAAGTCATCCAGCACGCAGAGGAATTGAAATCAGCATGACTCAGAAATTACCATCATCTCTTCGA
>CAYUXD010000178.1:0-5535 GCA_964448655.1 uncultured Eubacteriales bacterium | reverse complement strand
ACAAGACCCCAATTCCTCTTTTCCATAACCTTAAGATGCGATATATGGACTGGAGCACCTGATTTATCTGAAATTTCAATAGCTTCTTTTATTGCTTCAAGGAGCTTATCCTTCTCATTCCGGATATGGGTGTGGTATATTCCGCCGTAGGGGGCGATGACTTTTACCAGTTCAATGACTTCATCTGTTTTTCCGAAAGAGCCCGGCTGATAAACTAAACCAGTAGAAAGACCATAAGCCCCCTGTTCCATGGCTTCCCTTACGAGAGCCTTCATTTTTTCCAGTTCCTCTGCCGTAGGCTCTCTTTCTTCCATCCCCATCACAATCTGACGCACTGTTCCATGTCCGATAAGCAGAGCTGCGTTGGGTCCGATTCCTTCCTCTGACCAGAGTTTTATAAGGTCTTCGGCTTTCTCGAAAATTGGCCAGGCGCTGGAACCGCATTGCCCGACTATAACTGTTGTCACCCCTTGCTTTAAGTAATTAAGGCATGCCCTGTTTTCTGCAAAATACATTCCTCTATCGACATGCGTATGAAGATCGATGAAACCAGGAGTCACATAAAGTCCTTTGCCGTTTATCACTTTAGCTGCTGAGCCTGTGATCGACTTTTCTACCTTAACGATCATGCCGTTTTTAACAGCCACATCCGCCCCAAACGCAGGTTTCAAAGATCCGTCAAACACACTTGCGTTCTTTATTACTATGTCATAGTTGAAAAGTTTTCCTTTTTGAGCCGAAAAATTTAGCCCGGTCAAAAAGAACATGCCCAATAATAAGAGAATACTGAAACGGAAAATTTTGTTTTTCATGATATCTCCTCCTCCTTTTAATAAAAAAATATTAAAACCAATCTTCCCCGTCTCAACAAGCAACGTATTCTAACAAAAACAAACATGCCGGTCTACAAATATTGCAGGGCTTTAATTTTTCAGAGTCTAATTTTTCTTATGCAGGGGCTTGATTTATCAAGCCCACCTTAATTATATTTTCTATGGATAGATTCCTGATTGAATATTTAAAGAAAGTTTAGAGAATAATGAATGAAAAAAGGCATTCAAAAGTTATTTTCCGAAGCTGCAGAAACTTACGAGCTTGTTAATCATGTCCTGACACTTGGGCTTGATATTCTTTGGCGGAAAAAAGCAGCTCGGGAAGCGGTCAGAGCTAAGGGTTTTCTATGGCTGGATGTGTGCAGTGGTACTGGAGAAATGGCCCTTAATCTTTCACGCCTGGCAGATAAAAAAGTAAAGATTGTTTCTGTCGATTTCTGTCATCCTATGATAACTAAAGCTCAAGAAAAGAGAGCAATTCCAAACCTCTCCTTTGTTCTTGCTGAGTCAGGTCGTTTGCCTTTTGCTGATATGACATTCAACCTTGTGACCATCTCTTTTGCTACCAGAAACATATACCCTAACAAACGCGAGCTGGTTGCTCATCTAAAGGAATTTCATCGTGTTCTCAAGCCTGGAGGACATTTTGTGAATCTTGAAACAAGTCAGCCTTCTATGAGAATTATCCAGAAGCTTTTTCATCTTTATATAAAACTGACTGTAAAACCAATGGGATTTTTCCTCTCGGGCTCTAAATCCGCTTACAGATATCTTGCTTATACGATCCCCCGTTTTTTTCCTCCTGAGGAATTTTCCTCGATACTCCGTGAAGCAGGATTTGCCCGGGTTACTCATCGTTCCCTTTTCCTCGGTGTTTCCGCCATCCACACTGCTGTCAAATAAGAATTATTTTTTTCATTTTTTCTCTATTTTCTCGACTAAACTTAATGACCCTGCTAGGTTGGCTGGGCAGAATTTAATCCTCCTTTTTCCCTTTTGCTTATTTTTTCTCCAACAGCCAGCACTCTATATTCATTCCCGCAAGCGCGAATTCGCTGGATTCAGGTCTTACCGTTGAGACGGGCAAGCTTTATCGGGATTAGACATTATAGAATCAGGCCATGTCAAATAGAATAGAAATTATTCTACCTCTAGTTATCCGGGCATCCTTATGATTGGCCCTTACAGCAAATTGGCCTGATCCCAAGCTGCTATGTCTCGCACTTTGTATCAAATTATTGTAGAGTTAAATTTTATTTTGTATCATGTAGTTATCAAAGATAAACGAGGAAAAAGTCGTGTACAAGGCAGGGATAAAGATACTAGAGGCAAAAATCGGAATCGAATCTAATAGAGAAGAGCTCCTTTTTCACTTTCCACTCAAGACAGAAGTCAAGTCGCTTCTTACAGACTTTAAAGATGTTGAGAGCATACCCTATTCGGCAGACCTTGATGGATATATCTCAGTTGAAGAATCTACGGAGGATCCTTCCTTCGAATTTTCTGGGGAAAAAGCCAGATTTAGAGGGCCTTTTCTCAAGCTAACTCAAGAAGCTTCTGATTTAAGGTTTAGTTTGTGGGGAAACCAGGGGTTCCTTTATAGATATGCTCTTTATTTACTGGAAAGAAAGCACGGGATTTATAACTTCCACGCCTGCGCTCTCTACCAAGAAAAGAAAGATCAAATGTTTGTTGTTATAGGAGGAGCTGGAAGCGGGAAGACCGTATATCTTCTCAGTGGTCTGGCTAAAGGGCTCAAACTCTTTTCAACAGAAACCGTCCACTTCCGGATTGAAAAGGATGCCGTATCGTGGTTTATGGGTTCACTTGTTGATAACGTAAGACTGGGTACTTTGATGTATAATTTTCCTCAGTTCTTACCAAAAATTGAAACTCAGGAAGCTGGTGAGGAGTGGCAGAAAAAGATCGCCCTTGATCTCTCACACTACAAAACTGAATTTGAAGAACTAATAACTCCCAGGTCTGTCGTAATATTGTTTCCTCGGATTGAAGAAGGGCGAAAAGGTTTTTTTCTGAATCTCATAGAGGACAGGAGAAAAGCCGCAAAAAACCTGTTTGACAACGTCTCCCAGAAAATAGCCGAGAACGTGATTCTCTACGATAAAATACCAGTTTTGGGACTTGATGAGAAACAGATGGCTCTAACGAGGCTAAAATATGTAAGCCAGCTCATCCGTCACAAGACAATCACTAAAATTGCTTCTATTCTCTCAAATCCGAATGATTGCTGGGGAGATCTTTTGAATTAGGGTCAGACTTTATCATGAAGTAATGTTCACAGATAAAATGCAGACCAATTCTCAATATGATGACAAAGTCTGACCCTAAAAATTAATATAAACAGGAGAAAAAGATGAGCAAAGCTTGGGAAGATATTATCAGGATGCCCGTCGAAGGGAGAACATCCAAATCCAGAGAGATGGGCGTAACCATGGTTATTGATAAAGGAATGGGCCTTCATCGCGTCGAAGATTTAATTCAGGTTGGGGGCGACTACATTGATATCATCAAGCTAACCTTTGGGACTTCTGCCTTCTATGATAAGGATATTTTGAGGGAAAAGAATGAGATGATCACTTCTTCCGATATAGATGTCATGCCAGGAGGCACTTTTCTGGAGATAGCTATCTGGCAAGAGGTCTTTGATGAATATTTAGAATTAGCCAAGGAGCTTGGATTTTCTGCAATTGAAGTCTCTGATGGAACGATCGAGATAGATAGAAAAACCAGACAGGATGCCATAAAAAAATCTTTAGATAAGGGCTTCAGAGTCATTACTGAAGTAGGGAAAAAAGACCCAAAAGAAGTTCTTCCCGTTTCTCTTGTTCACCAGTTGATAGGAGAAGATATGGAAAACGGGGCTTTTAAGGTTATTATCGAAGCCAGGGAGGCCGGGAAGGCTGTAGGAATATTTGATAAGGAAGGAGAGATTAAGCACGATGAAGTCGATAACATTATTGCAGGAGTCAAAGACACGAATTGTTTAATGTGGGAAGCTCCCCTGAAAAATCAGCAGCAGGCTTTAATCCTTCGTCTGGGGATTAACGTAAACCTTGGCAATATCCATCCAGACGAGGTTTTAGCTCTAGAGGCTCTAAGACAGGGAGTCAGAGGTGATACGCTGAAAAGAGCCTATTTAGAAGGGAAAAAATAGAAAGGATAAGGAACGGTTTATTTTAATCCTGTTTTTCTAAAAGAAGAATCAAAACAGAATGTTCGCCTTCAGGAACTCTAAATTTCACTGAGCTTCCTTTAAACACCTTTTTTGTCTCGTCATCCACCAAAAGTTCGTATTTTCCCTTGGTTAGAAATTGAACCCTTATCTCTCTTCTTTCTAAGGTTATTACTTCAAACGAGATTTCATTTTCGGAATAAAGAAAGTGGCGAAAAACGGCGCTTCCCTTCGCCCTCAAAATCTCTTTGCCTTCCTCTTTAAGCTTAACTCCAGAGGATGAAACCTCCACATCATAGTGGCGATCCTGGATGGAAATTCTGGAAAGTTTTCCTCTCTCATCAGGATCAATCATTCCAAACCTGAATCCCTCCCAGGGAGTAAAATCTAAGTACTCTTCCAGAGCAATTAAAGCAAAAAGAGAACCCCAGCTCTGATACCTTTGCCCTCCCGCTTCTCCCGTTCTCGAATCAAAATTTTCCGGACAAAGCTGGAAATTTTCCCAGGTCCGGAGGAACAAGTCAGAGCTTTTTTTGGCTAGCTCAGAAGCTATGGCATCAAAATGATAGGCTTTTAAACCTTGATAAATTAAATAATTGGTCGGAGGGCAGATTGCGCCTCTCCAGCGCTGCTGGTCTTTATAAGCGGGATCATCCCGGGAGATCGTAGGTATTATGAATTCTCCCCAGAACTCCTCAGCATTGAGGAGGTGTCTGAGCATTCGTAAGGCCCTCGTTTTATCTGGAATACCGGCAAGCAGAGGATAAAAATTCGAGGCTGCTTTTCTTGCTGAGAATCTGCCATCCCAGTAGCGATCAAAATAAAATCCTTCTCTCTCATCCCAAAGATGCTTGTTTATAAGCTCTTTCATGGTCTCATATTCAGAAGAGTAGTTGTTATAATCGTCCCTTTTATCAAGGATATTGGCAATTTCAGCCAGGCACCAAGCGTCGAGAGCATAGAGGCTGTTTAAGTCGATGCAGTTCATGATTAATGTTCCGGATTCCTGACTAAAGGGAGCATCATCCCAATTAGGCAAATCATCCTGCCCTGACTCTCGCCTAGCTCGTTTTTTTCCTTCTATATTTTCTTCCCAAGGGCGAACACTTTGAGGTAAAAATTCTGTATCTGTCCCCCATTCGAGGAGACCATCTCTGTTTCCGTCCCGTCGCACTTGTCCGTTATCTTCTTCCTGTTTCCAGAAAGAATGCCACCTTATAAGATAAGGATAAGCATATCTCAGCAAGTCCAAATCTCCCAGCCTCTGGAATAATTTTAAGACAACATAAGAACCTATTGGCGGATGAGACCTGTCAGGTGTCCCGCTAAATCGGCTTCTCCAGTTGGGAATATTGCCGTTAGGGTACTGGGTTTCCAGGACAGCCTTTAAAATGTCTTTCGCATGCGTAGAACTTTCCACAGCGGTCCCTAAGGCGTTTAAGAATGAATCCCATTCGAATATCGTCCAATGACCAGGATTTCCGTCGGGTGTGGAAAAGATCCGGCCTC
>CAYUXD010000177.1:0-5555 GCA_964448655.1 uncultured Eubacteriales bacterium | reverse complement strand
GACTCATCATCGTCAACCACAACGATCTTCTTTTCGGACATTTATAATCGTTCACCTCTCTTTTCTTTTATTTCAATACTTCCTGAACATACTGTATATTGCATGTTTTATGCCAATTAATAAAACCTTGAATCTGAAACTGCACAAGCAATTTCTTTATGATGCAAATTTCGGAAAAAAATCAGGCTGTGAGAGCTTAGAGAGTTAGCTTCATGTAAATATGCAATTTTAAATAAGTTAAGTAGCATAGATATTTTCAGACTATTACAACTTTAAAGGCGGGTCAGGGATCACGCTTAACAGATAGATGTCTGGATAACAAGGGTAAGAATATATACTCAGCCCGACGGCAAAGCCTCACCTCAAAAAATATTTACATCGGGTAAAAAGCATTTACAATCTTAAATCAACTCCATTGCCGGGAGGGTTGATTGAAGGTCTAAATATCAAGTTTGTATTCTTTTATCTTTTTATCCAGGGTAGGGCGGGTTATCTGCAAGATCTGGCTGGCTCTTGTTTTGTTACCTTTGGTTGCTTTCAAGACGTGCTGGATGTAGTCTTTTTCAACCTCTGTTAAAGGAACAAGCTGCTTTGGATAGAGCTTCTTGTCGCCTATCTCCAGAGCCAAATTTTCATCGAGGATAACATCTCCCTTGGCCAGGATTACGGCCCGGGTTAAAGCATTTTCCAGCTCTCTGACATTACCTTCCCAGGGAAGATTCATCAGGATCTTCATCACATCGGGAGGAACTTTTCTCACATTTTTGCGCAGGTCACGGTTTATTTTCTCAAGAAGATAGGCAACCAACTCTGGAATATCTTCCTTTCTATCACGGAGTGGGGGCAAAGCAATTTCAACTACTTTCAGACGATAGTAGAGGTCTTCTCTGAGCTTGCCTTTTTCAATCAACTTTTTTAGATCCTGGTTCGTAGCCGCAATTATTCTTGCTTCCGTCTTCAGGATTTTCTCCCCTCCAACTTTCATGAAATCCCTGGTCTCGATTACCCTTAACAACTTTGACTGGAGGTTTGCAGAAATATCACCGATCTCATCCAAAAACAAAGTCCCTTTGCCAGCTATCTCAAACTTTCCTTTGGTTTCACACACAGCATCCGTAAAAGCGCCTTTGACATGGCCAAATAGCTCACTTTCCAAGAGAGTATCCGTAATAGCTGAACAATTGATGACAATAAAGGGCTCCCCTCTATAGGGGCTGTTGTAATGAATAGCTTTGGCAACCAATTCTTTTCCAGTTCCACTTTCACCCTGGATAAGAACGTTGGTTCGGGTGTTGGCTACCGAACCTATTAACTTAAACACCTCTCTCATTTGAGCTGAACGACCGATGATGTTGTCTATAGTGTATTCTTTCTGTTTCTCTTCAACGAGATAGCTGACCTTATCCTCCAGACTTCTTATCTGAAAAGCTTTATCAATGGTCAAATCCAGCTCAACATAATCAAGAGGCTTGACTAAATACTCGAAGGCTCCTGATTTTATAGCTTCTATCGTCGTTTTCATGTCGTCGTAAGCAGTCATAATAATGATACTAGCCTTGGGATTCTTTTCTCTTATCCTGCCCAGAACCTCAAGGCCATCCACATCAGGAAGGCGAATATCCAAGATGACTAAATCAGGAATGCTTTCCTCATATTTTTGAATCCCTTCCTCCCCGTCTTCAGCCATTACAGCTTCATATCCTTTCTTAGAGAGATAAGAGGAGAGAGTCTTTCTGATCAAAGGATCATCGTCAATGACTAGGACTGATTTCATCTTTCCTCCTCAATAGGAATAAGAATTTCAAAAGAAGTGCCTTCGGCTGCGTTTTCTTTAACTCTTATGGTCCCTCTGTGCTGTTCTATGATTTTTCTGGCTATCGGCAATCCAAGGCCAATTCCAGAAGCTTTCGTTGTGTAGAAAGGCTCAAAAACAGTCTCCCTTTTTTCTTCTGGAATTCCACAGCCATTATCAGATATATATACTCTAAGTTTATTTCCTTCCTGCTCCTTCAAAAGAGAGAGAGAAATATTTATTTTGCCCTTCTCTTCCAGAGCCTCGTAGGCATTGCGAAGGATGTTTAAAAAAACTTGTTTCAATTTATCAGCATCCACGAGAACCTGAGGTAATCCTTTTTCGTAACTTTTTTCAAGAACCACTTTTTTCAACTCCAGAGTGTCAGCTAATGTTTTAATAGACTCGTCGAGTATTTGCTCGATGGAAAATCGATCTAAATTCAGTTCTGAGACCCGAGTGAAATCCAGAAGCTCTTTGATGAATTTTTCCATCTGACCTATCCCCTCCTGGGATATGCTTAAATGTTCTTTTTCTATCTCATCCAATCGATCACTCTGAACAAGCTTCTGGATATTTAGCTTGACCGAGGTTAAGGCATTCCTTATCTCATGGGCAATACCGGCAGATATGCGGCCGATGGATGCCAGTTTTTCTGCCTGGATTAGCTTGTTGCTAGCAGCTTCCATTCTTTCCCTTGCCAGAAGAAGCTTGCGACTCATATCATTAAAACTCTTAGCTAAGTTTCCGATTTCATCCTGGGAGGTGATATCAATCTTTTGAGAAAAATCTTCTTTAGATATTTTAACTGTCCCCTCCACTAATTTCTTCAACGGCCCTGTTATCCTCCTGGCCAATAATACCGCTCCAAAAACACCTATCACAAGCCCTCCGCAGCCGATAAAGATCAGCATCAGGCGTGTCTTCAGAATTTCTGCTCGCATCTCTTCCAAGGAAAGGCCAATTTTTATCGAACCCCATCTCCTCGGAGAACCTCTCACAAAAATAGGAACTTCAATTTCCAGAATTCTTAAAATCTGTGCTGATTTTTTATCCTCAAACTTTTTCCTCTCAAAGAGGTAACTCTTTTCATCGACCTCCTCCCCCAGGTCGCTGTAAAGATAAATTTCCTTGTAGTCTTCTATAAAACTGGTGCCGACAAAAAGATTATTGTAGCGGCCATATAAAACAATATAGATGAGATTTTCGTCTATCTGCTCTTCGATATTCTCTCTAACTCCTTCCTCATCCCATTGAATAAACGCTGGCAAATTCAAGTAAGCAATATTTTTGGCAATTAATACTCCTTTTTCTTTCTGCCCCTCAAAAATAGCTTTGACTTCTCGCTTCTCAATAACCAAGAGAATCGATGCTACAAGCACCATGAGTAAAACTATTGCCCAAACCATGAATCTTGTCTGGAGAGACATACGTAATTTCACTTTTGCGCTCTTATTTATCTAACCATATTTTTCTTGCGTCTAAATAATAAAATCCTAAAGAAGGAACTTCGACTCCCCTCACATAAGATTGCATGGCAATCCTGTTCTGATGAGAAAAAAGAGGAAGAGCAGGAACATCAGAAATCAAAATTTTCTCAATTTGATGAAAAAGATTTATCCTTTTGGTCCAGCTTCGTTCAATTTCAGCTTCCTGTAAAAGCTTATCCAATTCGGGATTAACATAATTAAAAATATTAAAAATGGATTTTGAAAAAAAGAGAGGCCGGATGATATCTTCAGGATCAGGAAAGCTCATCACTCTCCCTGTAAAAACCAGATAAGGTTTATTATAGCTCTTTATCTCCTTAAGAGATCTATAATAATTTAATCTCAATTTTATCCCCAGCGCATCAAGCTGCTTGCGGAGTGCTCTGTAAATTTTAAACTTCATCTCTGTTCTGGGCAAATCAATAAGCAAGGTAAGAGGAGGAAATTCCTCTTCATCTGAAAAACCTGCATCTTGAAGCATCTGTTTTGCTTTCTCTGGATCATAGCTTTCTTCGTCATCCCTCGGGAAAAATCCTGGGAGTCTTGAGGGGATATAGTCATTCATCACTTTACGTACGTATTTCATATCAAAAATGTCTCGAGCAATTTCACTTTTGTTGAGAGAATGCAAGATGGCTTTTCGAACGATCGCTCTATCAAGGGGAGGAATGTGGCAGCTCATTCCTAAGAATATAGGTTGAAGTAAGCCATCCTGAAAAATCTGGAAGTTGGGAGTGAGCAGCTTCTCGGACAGGACCGGAATGGAATCTATCTCCCTGTTCAAGAAATGATCAAGCGTGAAAAGAGGACAGAATTCTACTGCTCCCAAATAAGGTCTGCCGCCAAAATACCTTTCATTTCTTTTCAGCCGGACTCCAACAATATCCAATTGGGGCGTCCTTAGCCAATAGTCGAACTTAAAGGGCCCAGTGCCTGACGGTTTAAGGAAAAATCTTCTTCCCTGGTCAAGAACAAGGTCACGAGGCAGGATTTTACAAAAATGCATACTCATCAGATACAGAGCGGAGACAAAAGGTCTTGTCCAGTGAATCTCGAAACTGTATTTATCTATGACTTTAAATCCCGCAACATCTTTTGTTTTTCCTTCCCTGAATTCTTTAGCTCCGACAATTCTTGGCAATAAGAATTGGTAGTAAGGAGAGTTATTTTTTTTATCAAGGATCCTTTCCAGAGAAAATTTCACATCTTCTGCAGAAAGCTCTCTTCCATGATGGAACTTGACTCCCATCCTTAAATAAAATGTATGTTTTTTCCCATCAGGAGAGATTTCCCAATACTCGGCCAAGCAAGGCACAATGCTCAAATTTTTATCAAGTCTGACTAAACCATCATAAATCTGTTCTGATATAAAGATAGAGGACTCCGGTCTTATCGGATCAAACTCCATTCTAAAAGTATCGGTAAATGATTTCAGTCGAAAAACTCCGCCGTAGCGAGGTTCGCTGACGCTTCTCTCCTGGAAACTAAACAAAGGGATTACAAAGATCAACGCAAGAACAAGACTCCAGGCTACATAGATATCGAATTTTCGGCCCATTTTCCTTTATTTAAATCATAAATTATCCTTAAGTTAATAGCAAATTTAACGCAATTTTTGTGCCAACTTGACAGAGTGTTTATCCAGTTGAATAAGGGTAAGGTAGGGGAATCAAGAATATTTTATCAGATTTTTTGTAAAATTTTTTTACAATTTACGTAGGGAATTGATTCCGTAGGGATTTGATTTATCTGCATGGGACTGTTCTATCTATGGATACGTGATCTATCTTCTGTTGGGGCTTGATTTATCAAGCCCACATTTTTGATTACTAACGCAGTGGATTGATTTATCTTCTGTAGGGGCTTGATTTATCAAGCCCACATTTTTTGATCGTACAGATAAATAGGTGGGTTTGATGAATCAAACCCCTACAATATTTAAATTGCAGATTTGATAAATAGAATCCCCACAATATATATAAGTGCGGGTTTGATGAATCAAACCCCTACAATTTTGATCTTTCAATGACTCTTCCGAAGACGCGCATGATGTTTTTACCCCAGATCTTCTGGATATCCTCTTCTGAATAGCCACGGCGGAGAAGCTCCTCGGTAATATTAGGCAATTCGCTGACATCGTCACAACCCTTAACACCGCCTCCACCATCAAAATCCGTTCCAATGCCTACATGATCCACTCCGATTAACTTGACGACATAATCTATATGGTCGACAAGATCTTCGACTGTGGCCCTTTCTGAGGGGTACTTCTC
>CAYUXD010000176.1:0-5605 GCA_964448655.1 uncultured Eubacteriales bacterium | reverse complement strand
ATAATAAGCGGGTTTTAGAGAGGAGAATGTCATAAAGACATTTTAAGCCCTTCTGTGGCTCCGTATGTTTGAGGGAATTTTTTGCGGGCAAGAGAGATAAATTCGTCAATCTGTTTATCAGAATGGTCGGGATTAAAATGGGAAAGATAAAGTTTGCGAACTCCCGCCTCTTTCGCGAGCTTTGTTCCTTCAAGCCAGGTGCTGTGTCCCCATCCCTGTCTGCTGAGTTCGTACTCCTCTGGTGTAAACATTGCATCGTATATAAAAATATCAGCTCCACGGGCAAAAGAAGCAAGCCTCAAGTCTATGCCCTCTTCTGGGTGCTCTGTATCAGTGGCAAATACTATTTTTTTCTCTTTTTCCTGGAGTTTATAGCTCACGCTTGCTTGAGGATGAGTGAGCGGGCAATAGGATATGCTCGTGCCTCCGATATGAAATTCCTTTTCTGGAATCTTTTTATATATCTTTTTTGAAGGCGTTTCTCCTAATTCAATCGGAAAATATCTCCTACCCATCAGACCGCACAAATGCTTTTCTGTTTCCTCGGGATTTGAATCTGCATAGAAGTTTAAAGTTGCCCTTGGAGAGTAGAGCGGAGCAAAATAGGGGAGGCCGATGATGTGGTCAAGATGGAAGTGGGTCATAAGAAGATGAATTTCAATCGAGTCTTCTCCTCCTTGCCTTAGCAGGCTCTCCCCGAGGTTCTTTATACCTGTCCCCGCGTCGACGATGATCCATTCTCCTTCAGAAGTGGCTAAATAGTAACAGGAGGTATGACCTCCGTATTTGTTTTTATCCTTGCCAGAAGTCGGTGTTGATCCTCTTACGCCCCAAAACTCAAGTTTCATTTTATCGTTTATCTCCGCTTTTCTTTCAAATCGTATACTCAGGTACTCAAGTAAAGCCCTTAATGGACGCTAGTTCCTTTAGGGTTTACAATTCCTGCGCCAAAAAAAGACGATATCATTTTACTATTTGTTTTTCTTTGATAAATTTTCTCCAACGCGAGAGGGATGCCTCAGCTCATAGTTTTTTATTCCCCAAATAACTTGAGATGAAGTAACTTTAATAATCCCTGTAAACGGAACTGCAAAGAGCATTCCCATGGCTCCTGCTATATTCCCTCCAATAATAACAGCCACTACAACTGTTAAGGGGTGCATGTTAACACTCTTAGAGACGACCATCGGGGAAACAAAAGCATTATCAATTGCTTGGACTAGTATAAAGACTATGACAATCCATAAAAGAACCAAGCCCAGGTCGGGAGGATTGTTCAGAATGGCTATAATCAGAGCCGGAACCGCGCCAAAAACAGGTCCTAGATAGGGAATTAAATTGGCTAAGCCAGCAAACATTCCTATGAGAACGAAATATGGTATGGGACCGTGGAACACAAGATTAATTATGAATAAACCGATAATTGAAAGTATTCCGACGATTAAAGCATCAGTCGCTTGGCCTTGAATATATTTCCCTACCTGATTTTCTATTTTATGAAGGATGTTTAAAGAAAGTTCAAAATATCTATTTGGCACTTGAGATATGATTGCCCTTTTAAAACGTCTGGCATCTTTGATAAGAAAAAAAGTGATAAAAGGGATAATAACCATCGAAGCAAGGAATGAACCTACACTCTTGAAAAATTCTCCTAAACTTCCCAGCAGTTTGATTCCAAGCCCATTCAAAGTTGCGGTTACGTTTCTTCCTAGCTCAGCATTATTAAAATTCTTCTCGAAGAAATTCTCTATCCTTAGGCTGAAATCAGTTATAACATCAGATTGAAGCTTGGATATTATTGACCCCGCAGAACGAATAATGCGAGGTATAAGTAAGCTGAATGAAAAGCCAACAACAGCAAATATGAGTATCATAACGATAAAAATAGCCCAGCCGCGGCCGAGTCCCTTGTGTTCCAAAAAATTTACCAGGGGATTGAGAAGCACTGATAGAAGCCAGGCAATTATAAACATGATCAAAACATCTTTGATATAGGGGAAGGCAAATACCATAAAAGCAATAGCAAGAATAACAAGAAAAACACGCCAGAATATCTTCAGTAGTTGAGAGTAGAGCAGGAATGCGTAGCTATCCATTTCTGGGTTAATCTTTCTTTTCTTGAATTTTAGCCAAGAGTTCATTGGTGTGACGCAATCGTTCCCCGATTACTCTTGCCAGAGCAAGTAAGATTTTTATTCCTAATTTAGGTTTTCTATAAATGAGATCAAGGAAGTCCGGACGGAAAAAGCCCAATATATCACTATCAACCAAAGCAATTGCAGAAGCAGAACGTGGATCCTCGTCAAGTAATGCCATGTCACCGAAAAAGGAGCCATCAGAAAGCTTGGCCAGAGTTCTTTTACCGGCTTTCTCATCCTCCTCTACAATCTCAACAGAGCCTTTGACTATGATATACATACCAAGGCCAGGCTCTCCCTCGTGGATTATGGTTTCATTTTTTTTATATCTGCGCCGATGGACAATCTTTTCTACTTCGGTTAATTCTTTAGGCGTAAGGTCAGAAAAGACAGGGACTTTCTTCAGTGTTGTAAAAATGTCGTCCTCTTTATTTTTCTTCTTAAAAATGCCATTTCCCCAAATCGGATTTTCCATAATTCCTCTCTTTTTTTATTTAACATAACATATGGATTGCGAATATCCAATTCATTTTTTACGTTCTATCTGGACAATATTTCGGTCGTTTGTTATATTTTCGAAAGAGTAAAGTCAAGTTCAAAAAAGGGGACAGGCCCCTTTAAGGTAAAGTCAGGAGAAAGACGGCATGCCAAATATTCAAATCATAGATACTGATGGCCGAATATCAAATTTCCCCGTCCTTAAAGACGTAATTGTCATAGGACGGAGCGAAGAAAATGATCTTGTTCTGCCAGATCAATCCGTCTCCCGTAATCACGCGCGGATAACTAAGGAGGAAAAAGGCTATGTTTTAACAGACCTGGGAAGTTTTAACGGGACAAAGGTATACGGAAAATCAATTCAAAGTATCCGGTTGAAAAACAATGACCAGATAAAAATCGGTAAAATAATGCTAAAATTTTCGACCGGGGAAAAGCCAGCACAATCCCCAGTCCAGACAGTTGTCCTGACCAAAGAGAGCGATTATGAAAAAGGGCATAGCACTATAATAGAAAGCAGTGCGGAAGATAGTAGTGGTTTAGATTCCCAGGATCTATTGATTTCTACAGGAATCGGGAAAAGCCCTCCGGAAAGTGATCTTTCACTGCCTGCTGAAGAAGCCAGCCAGCCTGCTGAGGTCAGAGAAGAAATTCTGTCCCTGGAGAGGATAAATAAAGTTCTCTTCGTGCTCTACGAGATTAGCAGGCAGTTACATTTGATCCATGATTTTAATGAACTTCTTAAAAAAATAATGGACCTTATTTTTATGGTAATTGATGCCGATTACGGTTTTGTAATTATCACCGGTGATGAGAGGGAGGATGAACTCGCTCCCGTTGTTGTTAAATACAAAGATGATAAAGCAAAGGGCAAAGGAGAGATAAGAGCGAGCCGAACCATAATTAATAAAGTAGTCAACGATAAGGTCGCCCTTCTGACCACCGATGCCATGGCCGATACTCGATTAGAGCAAGCCCAGAGCCTGTTCTCACAGAAAATCCGGTCTGCCATGTGTGTGCCGCTCTGGAAAAAGGACGAGGTGATTGGCGTTATCCAATTAGACAGTGTAAGGTTCAATAACCAATTCACCGAGGACGACCTTGAACTCCTTAAGACTATCGGACACCAGACGGCTATGGTCATTGAACAGGCAAGCCTTAATGAGCAGATCCGTGAAGAAGAGAGAATGATAAGCCGGCTGGAGAGGTATCACTCCCCTCAGATAATAGAGATGATTTTAAAAGGGAGTCAGGAAACAAAAGAGAACATAATGGAGCCTAAGGATTTGACAGCTACAATTTTCTTTACAGATATTATCGGGTTTACTCCCCTTTCTGAACATATGCCTCCTCGAGAAATAAACTTACTTCTGAATCAGTTTTTTTCCCGCATGACTGATATCATCTTCAAGTATGATGGAACTCTGGATAAATATATTGGCGATAGCCTCATGGCTGTTTTTGGAGCTCCCCTGGAAAAAAAAGACGATCCGGAAAGGGCCATCCTGGCAGCCCTGGAAATGAAACGAGAATTAGCGGCAATAATGAAAAAAACAGATCCAGAAAGAAAATTTGACATACGCATCGGCATAAATACGGGCGGGGTAGTGGCTGGAAACATCGGCTCGCCCAACCGGATGGAGTACACGGTTATCGGAGATCCAGTGAATATAGCCTCGAGATTAGAATCAATTGCCCAGCCTAATCAAATTCTTATCGGAGAAGAGACATACAGGCGCGTTAAGCGAAAATTTAAAATCAAGAAAGTGGGCCCCAAAAAGGTCAAAGGAAGAACAGCAGAGGTTATGGTTTATGAAGTTTTAGGATAGAGGAGAGGCTTTACAATATCTATTCGCTCCTTTTCAGATTAGCTCCGGGGTACGATCAAGGAGAAAGGAGTTGAATACCTGGTTAAGAGGTCTTGGCTTTTTGGAATAAGTGTGGTAAATAGGAAACCTCGTAACAGAATCAGATTTAAAGATATGATGGACCGGCTCAAAAGGATTGGGCAGTCTGAAGCGCCGAGTGACCAAACTAACGGATTTTGATATAATTATCAGTCATTGTCCCAAAGATGGATTAATGAGGCAAAAGCTGGCTGGTGGATTCAAAAAGAAGATGGTGAATGGATAAAAAAGACATAGATTTTTAACTGCTGCTGATATTTAGAACAAAAGGTATTGCTTTTCGGATCGAATCGAACATGAGGGCGGGTTCCATCGTTAGACCTATTCATGCTCGGAGGAGTAAGGCGTGAAAAGAATAAAGAGGAAACAGCTCAAAGAAGATGAATTTGTTAGTACTGTAAATAAAATTTTTCGTTTTTTTAAAGGAGGAACAAAGGAGCTTGTGGTTCTTATAGTTTTGATTGCGGCTCTTTTATTAATTTTTGCCGGCCTTAAATTTGTCACGGGAGAAAATAGAAAAAAGGAGAGTCGTTTGCTGACCCAGATTCTTAATCTTCAAGCCGATTTGAATAATAATCCTGAAAATGTTGCCCAGCTCGAAGAATTGGCCGGAGATGGAAAATTCTCTCGTTTAGCTTATCTGCTTCTGGCAACCTACTGCGTGGATAATGGAGATTATGATAAAGCTCAGGGCTATCTTGAAAAAATGCCAGAAAGTCGGAAAGATACTCTCTACTACCAGGCTCAGGATTTATTGGCTCAAATTCATTTTAAACGTAAAAATTATGACAAGGCCATTGAAATCTACAAAAAGATTGAGGATGAAAATCCCAAAGACTATTCTTTGGATATTATCCTTTTTCATCGAGCAGAGGTCCATGAGGGAAAAGGAGAATTTGAGGAGGCATTGGCTCTTTATAAGAAAGTTCAAGAAGAATTTTCTCAGACGTTTTACGGTTTTGACGCCGCTCAAAAAATTAGAAAGTTAGAAACAAAAAAATAGCCCAAACTATTGTAAATTAAAAAAAAAGATATATAATAAAGTGTTAATTTTTGTCGTTT
>CAYUXD010000175.1:0-5616 GCA_964448655.1 uncultured Eubacteriales bacterium | reverse complement strand
CTTTCATAGCGGATTTGCATGTCCATACCTGCCTTTCTCCCTGTACAGAACTGGACATGTCTCCAAGGAGAATACTCACAACAGCAAAGAAAAAAGAAATAGATATCATAGGCATCTGTGATCATAATTCATCAGAAAATTCTCTAGCTGTGATGAATGCTGCCAAGAAGATGAATATTAATATTTTCCCTGGCATGGAAGTAACTTCCCAAGAAGAAGTCCATGTCTTGGCTCTTTTTGACGAAATAGAAAACGCTCTAAAGCTTCAGGAGCATGTCTACGCCAACTTGCCTGGAGAAAATGATGAAGATGCCTTTGGGATGCAGGTCATCGTGAATGAAAAAGAGGAAGTACTGGGTATTAATAATAAACTCTTGATCGGGGCTACGACTATTCCTCTCGAAAAAATCATTAAAACCATTCACTCGTTAGAGGGGATAGCCATTGCCTCCCATATAGATAGAGAATCCTTCAGCATCATCGGCCAACTGGGATTCATACCAGATAATTTGGAATTGGATGCTTTGGAAATTTCTCCTGCAATCACTCGCGAAGAGGCAAAGAAAAGATATTCAGATAATTATCCGATCACCTGCTCTTCTGATGCCCACTATCCCGATGACATAGGCAAAGCTTTTACATCTTTCCTGCTCAAAGACGGCACCTTAGCCGAGGTAAAAAAAGCCTTGAAAAATGAAGACGGGAGAAAATTGATTCAATGAGGTCTGGATGGAAGATCTTTCTTTACACATTTTAGATATCGTCGAAAATTCTGTGGCAGCAAGCGCCAATAAGATTGAAATAAGAATATCGGAAGATAAAAAGAAGGATTTGCTTTCTGTAGAAATCATCGATAACGGGATCGGTATGGACAAAGAAACTCAGCAAAAGGCACTTGATCCCTTTTACACCACTAAAACGGTTCGCCGCTTTGGTTTTGGCTTGTCTCTATTATCAGAAGCAGCCAAAGCAGCGAACGGTCACTTTTCCATGCGATCTGAAAAGGGAGAGGGGACCAGGATCAAAGCCGATTTCCAGTCCAGCCATATCGACCGGAAGCCTTTGGGCGATATGGGTCAAACGATAATCACTCTTGTTATCGGAAATCCTGAAATAGATTTAATCTATGTGCATAAAAAGAATAATCAAAAATACAGTTTAGACACGAGAAAAATAAAAGCTCAACTCAGGGAGGCGCCCCTAAATTCTCCTGCTGGGATAAGAATGATCAGGGAAGATCTAAAAAAAGATACAAAATAAATACAAGAGCTCACCATGGAAAGACACAGAACATCTTTTATCCCCACCAAGCAGTAAGCCAAAAGTAAAAAAAGGGGACAGGCTACTTTTTCTGGAAGGAAGAAGATTTTCTCTCCTCTATGGACTATTCATGCAAAAAAGTAGCCTGTCCCCTTTTTTACCCGATTTTATCTCCACTCCGCAGTCAACCGAGAAGCGATTGATTTAAATCGGATTAGGCGGCTGGAATAAATCTGATTCAGTGGTCTTTTCGGACCGAATTATGCATCGTTGCCACCCGGTCGTTTCCTTTTGCCCGCACCCTTTTTTGGCGTGCATCCTTAATGGCAAGTTGGCGGTCTACTTCATCCTCTATTGTTTGGTGAAATTCGCAGCTCTCGCATTTATAAAGTCTGTCGCACGATCTGAGAGAGATCTCTCCACTCATGGCATATCTGCACTGTTTTCTTCCTAATTGAGAGTAGAGTTTGTCGAGGAAAGGTTGAATCCTTGGATCATCTCTAAATTTCTCTTTTTTCATCATCGCTGCATGAAAATCACATGCAGTATTACATTGATAACCGAGGGTGCACATCCGTTTCTTGGCTATACCGGCCTGCATCCAGATGCAGGGGGTGACAATTTCCTCTTCAACTATTTCCTCTTCAACTATTGGCTCTTCAACAGGCAGTACAGGGGCCTCTTCAATTTCGTAAGATTGCCTGATTATGGTTTCAAGATAGTCGAGCTCAAAAGGTTTCGGCAAGTAGTCAACAGCACCACCACGTATAGCCTCCTTGGCAGTTTCAATCGAGGGATAAGCCGTGACGATAATAACTTTGGCTTTCGGATTCTTCGCTCTAATTTCTTTTAGGACCGAAAGCCCATCGCGACCTGGTAACTTAAGATCGACTATCATGATGTTGTAATCTGTTAAATTCAAACTTTCCAATGCCTTATCACCATTATTGGCAGTATCGACCTTGTGACCAACGTCAGAAAAGTAATCGGACAATGCCTCCCGCATAATGTCCTCATCTTCTACAACCAACATATTTTCTTTTTCCATGGCTAACCTCCAATCATTTTTTTAACCTATTTCCGTACAGGACAGCTTTGACGAGAGTAACTATCCTTTTGGAATCGGTCATTTCATTATGTTTATATAGCAAGTATTGTGCCAAATAGGCTTAATTCGAATATTATTTTAAGAACTGCGCTAAACCTATAAAAATAAATTGATTACGTCGAAGAGCAGGATTGCTGGAAAACGGTCAAAAAAGAAGGAAGTGTCAATTATATGGACATTACATGTCTAATTTATTGACAGTATAGTTATATTTTTTTAGCTTATTATAAAGAGTCATCCGCCGAATGCCGAGTATCTCCGCTGCCTTTGAGACGTTGCCTTTTGTCTCCTCAAGCACATTAATAATATGATTTTTCATCACCGCCTCGACGGTTTTTCCTTCTACAGGGGTTGGATGAATAATGTCTTGTGGAAGTTCATCCAGAGTGATTGCAGTATTTTTCGATAGAATAACACTGCGTTCGATCATGTTTTCTAACTCCCTAACATTACCGGGCCATGAGTAATTCAGCATAAATTTAACTACATCATCAGAAAAATTTTTGATACTCTTATTGTTTTCCTTTGCATAATTTTTTAAGAAATGCTCACCCAAGGGGAGGATATCCTCCATTCTATCCTTAAGCGGGGGAAGGTCTATAGTTACTACATTCAATCTGTAATACAGATCCTCCCTGAATATCCCTTGGTTAACCAGAGTCTTCAAATTCTTATTTGTAGCAGCAATGACACGGACATCAGCATCAATTTCTTCGTTACCTCCAACTCTTGTAATCTTTTTCTCTTCAAGCGCTCTCAGGAGATGGATCTGGGTATTGGCGTTTATTTCGCCTATCTCATCAAGAAATAAAGTGCCTCCGTCTCCCGCTTCAAACTTGCCTTTTTTTCTCTCTACAGCTCCTGTAAAAGAACCTTTTTCATGACCGAAAAGCTCGCTCTCCAGCAAGCTTTCTGGAAGGGCTGCGCAACTTGTGGCAATGAAAGGTTTGCTCCGACGCGGACTTTGATGGTGAATGGCCCGGGCGATAACTTCCTTGCCTGTACCAGTTTTTCCGATAATTAATATCGTAGCATTTGTCGGGGCTACCGTTTTAATAAGTTCGATTATCTTCAACATCTTAGGGCTTTTGGCGATGATACCCTCAAAGTGGAATCTATCCTCGATCTTCCGGCGCAGTGAGATGTTTTCCTCAACCAGATCCTGGTGTTCCACTAAGTTTTTTATGAGAAGCTCAACTTTTTCCGGGCAGAACGGCTTTTCAACGTAATCGTAAGCGCCTTCCCTTATCGCGGTTATTGCTGTTTGAATTGTTCCGTGAGCCGTTATAATGACCGTTGAGATTGTGGGAACCATTTCTCTTGCTCTTTTCATTAGTTCGATACCGTTCATGCCTGGCATGATCAGGTCGGCAATCATAATCTTGATCTTCTTCTGCTTGATTATCCGGAGCGCTTTATCTCCAGATTCGGCAATATCAACTTTATAACCAACCTCTTCCAGCCAATCGCGGAGTGATTCTCTTACTATATCTTCATCGTCAACAACTAGTATTTTTGTCCTTTTTCTCATCCATAACCTCCAGATATATAGTAAAAGTTGTTCCTATGTTGGGCTCACTGTCCACTTCTATCTTTCCCTTATGCTGTTCAATAATCCCATGAACAACTGGGAGACCCAGTCCCACACCTTTGCCTTTTTCTTTAGTAGTGAAGAAAGGCGTGAAAAGTTTTCTCATATTTTCTCTGGTAATACCAACTCCTGTATCCCTGATATCAATTCTAACGGTATCTTTGAATGATTCATTGATTTTAATGCCTTTAGCAACCGATGTGGTGATTGTTAAGTTACCGCCATCAGGCATCGCCTGAATCGCATTCATGATTATATTTATCAATACCTGCTGGATTTTGTCAAAGTCCGCAAGAACAAGAGGAAGCTGTATATCTAATTTCTTCTCAAGCTTTATATTTTCAAGGCCAATTTGATGCCCGACTAATAACAAAGCTGCTTCTACTACTTTATTTATTTCTACTGGTCTTATGGCTGGTTCTGATTGGCGGGCGAAATCGAGAAGATTTCTGATTATCCGGGTAGTTCTATCCAGTTCTTTTTCCATTTTCAAAAGCTGCTTTTCTGTATCTTCAACCTGCAGTTTCTTTTCTTTATGCTTCTTGAGAAGGAGTTTTACATAGACCAGAATACCGGCTAATGGATTATTCACTTCGTGAGCAACGCTGGCGGCTAACTGACCTAAGGAGGCTAACTTTTCAGATCTGATCAATTCTTCCTCGGTTTGCTTACGCATGGTAATGTCTTCTCCTGAGCTAAGAGTGCCAACGATACGGCCCTTTTCATCTGTTAGTGTAGTATTGTGCCAGGCGATAATCCTCTCCTCGCCAGATTTGGTCAAAATTGAGTTTTCATAGTCTTCAGGTTCATCTATTTTTCCAGCCATCACTTTTTTAAAAGTATCTTTTCTTTCTTTTCTCATTCCTTCCGGGACGAATAAATCAAACCAGTTTTTGCCAATGATTTCTTCCTCTTTGTATCCCAAAACATCGCACCCCTTTCTGTTGATAAGGGAGACTATCCCCTTGTCATTAATGGCTACGATTATAACTCCCGCTATATTGAGGTACTGCTGTGCTTTGTTTCTTTCCTCTCGCAACTTCCCCCATAATCCCTTATGTTTGGTTAAATCCCTGAAGTTTTCTACAGCGCCGATTATCTCATTATTGCTGGATCGCAATGGTGAAGTCGTTATGTTTACAGGAACTTTATTCCCCGTTTTGCTGGTTATCATTATCTCATAACCGAAAAACGTTTTTCCGGTTTCTAAGGTTTCTTTTAAAGGACATATTTCTTGACAGAGATCACTCTTAAGAATATCACAGCATTCCTTATTCAACGCCTCCCCTCTCTTGAAACCGGTAATCTCCTCAGCAGCACGATTAAAAGAGATGATCCTGGCATTTTTGTCTACAGCGAAGACCCCCCCTTCCATGCTTTCTAAGATATTTTCTAAGAATTCTTTTGTGATTTTATCTTCCTTTTTCAAGACAATTTCTCCTTCAGGTACTATTATATATAAAAATTAATTCTTTGGTAAAAATTTTTACTTCTTCTTAACATTCTTCCTTAAAGAACTTTCTTGCCTTCAGAATCACACAATTGAGTTAGTTCACCTTTCCATAAAATCTAAAAAGGGAGAAGGGACCAAGATCAAAGCTGATTTCCGGTACAGGTATATCGACCGGAAACCTTTGGGCAATATTGGTCAAACGAT
>CAYUXD010000174.1:0-5622 GCA_964448655.1 uncultured Eubacteriales bacterium | reverse complement strand
GTGAAACATTGACTGACTTTTATCATCCTCCTCTCCGACCAGTTTAATGTTGAAATTAGAGACCGCTCGACCTGGAACGCTGGAGGAAACCGTAACACCTGTTATAGAAGAATGCTTGGAAAAAATGTCTTTTACAGTTTCGTAATTCTCTTGAATATTGATCCCTCCCCTGAGAGGGAGTACGAGCTTTTGCTCTTTTTCGAATCCCAAATACTGGTTCTTCATGAAATTAGACTGCTTGTACATGGTCAGAGTTCCGATTATTAAAACAACAGAAATAGCAAACTGGGCGACCACAAGGACCGTCCGCAGGGCTAAAACGCGAGATCCAGAAGGCAAAGTCCCTTTAAGAGTAACAGCCGGTCTGAAAGCAGAAAGCACGAACGCGGGATACAAGCCAGCAGCCAGGCCCACAATAATCGCACCGCCGATCAGAGAAAACAACACAACTGGATTCAAAAGCGCATCAAAGCTCAGGGATATTCCGGTCAGATCGTTCAAGAGGGGAATCGCAAACCTGGCGATGACTAAGGCTAAGCCCAGCGATAAAAACGCCACTAACAGTGACTCCCCCAAAAACTGGCCGATGAGCTGAAGCCTTTGTGCGCCTACAACTTTGCGCAGACCAACCTCTTTGGCCCTGTTCGCTGCACGCGCAGTGGAGAGATTCATGAAGTTAAGACAGGCAATGAGCAGAATGAAAAGGCCGACAAAGGAAAAAATATAGACATAGACGGGATTCCCTGGAGGCTCGATTTCATAACGGAGATGAGAGTGAAGGTGTATACTGGATATTGGCTGCAGGAAGTAATGATAAGTTGTTCCCCGGTTGCTCAATCGTTCCCCGACATATTTATCCGCAAGGCGGCTGACTTGCTGGGAAAACTCTTCCACATTCACATTCGGCTGAAGCTTCAGATAGGTGTAAAACATGGTCGAATGCCAGTTTGTCATCTCACCCCAGTCTTTAAGCGTCTCTAAAGAAGCGATCAAATCATACTTCACATGCGTATTTTCTGGAGAATCCGCCACGACTCCTGTTATCTCGTATTCTCTTTGATTAATCTCCAGAGTCTCCTCAATGGGATAGGAATTGCCAAAATACTTCTGCGCCATTCTCTCCGAAATGACTAAAGTTTGTGGCCGGGTTAAGGCTTCCTGGGGATTTCCTTGGATAAACGGAATAGTGAAGATATCAAACAGCTCCTGGTCGGCATACATGAAGCGATCTTCATAATAGAATCTCTCCTCCTTCTTGACCAGCTGGCTTGATGTCGGTACAGCGCGGGCAGCGTATTCAACCTGGGGATAGTCGGCCTTTAAAGCCGGGGCCACTGTGGGTGAAATGAGGGCAAAAACCCTGTTTGCGCTTTGATGGCGGATGTCTATTACGATCCGATAAATCCTTTCGACATCCTTATGGTATCTGTCATAGCTCAATTCATGGCGGACATAGATAAGGATGAGGAGACAACAGGCCATACCGATTGCAAATCCGGCTATGTTGATAAAGGAATATCCTTTATGCCTTTGGAAATTTCGCAAAGCGATTTTCAAATAATTTTTTAGCATTATAGACCTCTCCTATTTATGTGAAGAATGCATTTATACTTAGAGACGCATAAAACCCAGGAAAGGTTTACAAAGATATTTTTCGTTGTAGAAGCTAATTCTTAATTATAAGATTTGAATTTAATAACGCTCTTTTTATACTTTATTTGTCCGAATAAAAACAAAAAACTTCTTGACAAGAAGAAGGTATATTGTTATTTAGTAAAATAAATATAAGTAAAATAAAGGATAAATAAGTAAATGAGAACAATCTGGTTGGGAAGTAAAATATTCCAGCAATACTCTTTAAAAGACATCCAGGAAAAGCTCCAGGTAAGTAAAGTGACAGCTCTCAGGCTAGTAAACTCGGGTAAGATCAAAGCCCAAAAAATAGGCCGGCAATGGTGGATCAACGAAGAAGATTTTATCGCTTTCCTGCAGGGAGATGTCAAACGTTAAAAAAATCAATCCTCCTGCTTTTAATCTGTAATTGGGTTCTCCTGGGCACAGCAGCGGTTATGGCCTTTTATGCCTATCCGCGTCTTCCTCAAAAAATCCCTATCTGGCTTAATTTTTTTGGCCAGCAAACCATCATGACGGAAAAATCCCCGCTTTTTTTTATCTATCTTCTGGCCCAAACTCTGTTTTTTATATTTTTTCTGGTTATGACCAGAAAAATAGCTTCCAGAAAAATGGTTCCCTGGAAGCCTCGTATTTTTAAAGAGTATGTTTATTTAACCCTGGTTTTTTTTAATCTGATTTTTATTCACATTCAAAGAAGTCTAATTCTTGTGGCGCACCAGGTGGCGCAAGGGGTCGACAAATACTATTTTTATCTATTGTTTGCTATAATCTTAGTTCTTATTCCTTATTATCGTATCCGGGTTAGACTATCTAGCAGAGAACCGGAAGAAACAAAATAAATCTCAGATCTTCGGCCTAAATCTTTCCTTAGCGAAATTTTTATTGACAGACATTTCTTTTTTGTGTTTATAATTCAACCGTTTCAGCAGTCAGCTAATAAATAACTAGGTCTGGAGAAGTACAAATTGTCAGCAAAAGAAAACATAAAATCTTTCGCTCAAACTAATAGAGGTACTAATTTAAGCTTTTTTGAAATTGATTAAAGCATTTGATGCGACAAAAAACGACATAAAGTGACATAAGACGACAAGAAGCGACATGAAGCGATATTTTACTGACAAGGTCGGATTTATTTTAAACAAATAAAAAAGCCAACGGATATTTATTAGCTGTCAAGATAGCCATGATGCCCGGGCATCAAGGAGATAGAGTTGGGTGACAAGATCAGGATTGTGATCGCTGACGATCACAGGCTATTACGAGAAATGCTGCACCTTGCCCTGCGCCAAGAAAAGGGCATCGAAATCGTGGGTGAGGCGGCCAACGGTCTCCAGGCGATAAATGTCATCAGCGACCTTAAGCCTGACGTCGCCCTCCTTGATATAATCATGCCCGAGATGGATGGCATTAAAGTCCTCCCAGTTATCAGAGAAAAAAGCCCAAAGACCAAAGCAATCATGCTCACGGTCGCTAGCGACGAAGCCATGATTTTAAAGGCCTTGAAAGCAGGAGCCAGGGGATACCTGCCGAACGATGTTGGCATCTCTGATCTCATCATGGCGATTAAAGCAGTCCACCAAGGGGAGTTATGGGTTGCGCGGAAACTGATGACCAGGTTCTTTGAGAGAGAGGCCATCGCCAGTCCCAAAGGGGAAGACCGGACCGGGAAGACAAAAGAGGGCCTTACTCCGAGAGAGCAAGAGGTCCTTCGTCTCCTCACTAAAGGCAGTACGAATAAAGAAATAGCCAAGGCCCTCTTCATCAGCGAGAAGACGGTCAAAAGCCATTTAAACAGCATCTTCAGGAAGCTCAATGTCAGCCGGCGCCTCCAGGCCATCCTCTACGCGATAAGACGAGGGCTGAGCTAGGTCTTTTTTTCGTCCAAAATCCATCCAAAGTCCGATTGACAATAAGCCTCCACTTCTATTCTATTAAGGTGAAGAAGGAGAGGTAGCGATGAGCCTTCTGCCCAAATTCCTGTTGAAAATTGTCAAAGCAGTGCCTATGTCTGAAGAAGGAGCCGGGATTATGTCTATCATCATCCAACGGCGCTATTCCCATCTCGAAAAGGAGCTGCGCAGCGTTTTTAAGGGAGAAAAGGACGTCAAGATCGTCGTGGATAGGTGCTTTGGCGAGCGGCGGATGACGCAACAGGCTGTTGAGGTAGAGCGCCGCCATGCCGATCAACGTCAACCAAAGGAGGAACTCATAGAAGCAGCAATTTCCACCTAAGCCAAATGGCCTAGGTCGATTGACTGAGATGACGCTCCATAACGTATGTAATTCTATTTAAAAAAATAAATCCTAAGTCCAATTGTTATATGAGTAGGCATTTTCTAGAATAAGACTTTGTTATACGCTAACAGCAATTAATTAGCTTTGCATGGGTTATAGATGGGAACATCTAAATGGGTAAATTTCCAGTAAAAGTTAAGATTAAGCTTCTTTTACTAATTAGCTTCGGAATTAATTTAAACAAACAAGGCAGATCTCTGCCTAAAAAAGGGGGTGATGCCGAAGGGAAAAGAAAAAAAATAAAAGTAAAGGTACAAAATTTATAGTTGGAAAGGGAAGATAAAATGAACAAAAATTACATTTAGTCATATTTGCTTTGAAGTAGATCTTGCCATTATGAACGGAACTGCGGTAA
The DNA here is from genome assembly GCA_964448655.1 of uncultured Eubacteriales bacterium. GTDB lineage: Bacteria > Acidobacteriota > Aminicenantia > Aminicenantales > Aminicenantaceae > SOIV01. Next base: position 1,337 of record CAYUXD010000174.1, on the reverse strand, counting down.
ACGACGTTAGCGTCAATCAATGTACGTTTCTGAATTCTATTCAGGCTATATCAAACTGGTGTGGGAGTAGTTGGAATATCGATCACAATGAAATCATCGATCTTCGCACAAGAAACGGCGGGGGAATTGGAATCTTAATCGGTGACTATAGTGGAGGCTATGTTTATGATAATGTCGTGGCACACAACAAAATCTCAGGAACTTTGCATGTTGATCCTGATGATGGTGGGGGATATTGCGGTACAGGAATTGTGCTTTATGCAGATTTTCGCTGGGGAGTTGCAAGAGATTTAGCTATTGCTTATAATCGTGTCATGAAAAATAAGGTAAGCTTGGTAATTGACACTCCAAATGTTGTTGACGTTGTGGCCTTTGAGCTAACAGATACAAGAGATGATGCAAGTGCTGACCCTGTCCTTAGTGAAAATTCAATTGGATTTAATGACTTCCGTGGCACTGCAGATCAGATCGCATTGACTCCTTGGGACTTAGACTTGTATAATAATATTTCTCGAAACCTGGGTGATAATCGCGGACATGGGCTCCACCCGAAAGTCTTCCTCAAGGATTGATTAAGTAGCTACCTAATAGACTTTATTTCATCTGCCAGCGAAAATTTAAGAAAAATTAGGGAGAGGGATAAGTCCATTTTAATTTCTCTCGAATTCTTCTTTTCCTCTCCTCTTGTTCTCTCCCGCCTCTCTTGCTTTTCTTCACTCTTTCCTCTTTATCTCCTCTTCCCCCTCCATCCATTTGACTTCAAATTTCTTCTATGCTATATCTTTCCTCTAAGGGTAGGGAATTGGAAAGCGGTGAGATATCTTATTCAAAGATTGATCGTGAGATAGCACGATGAAACTTTTCTGTATACAAGGTTCGGAGAAGGACACAATCTGGGACCTAACCGGAGCCCGGACAGTTCTTGGCCGCGATTCTGTCTGTGATATTGTCATCGACGATGCCAAGTTATCCCGGATACATGCTGAGATAATCGTCGAGGGGGGTATTTCCATATTCCATGACAAGAAGAGTATGAACGGCTCTTTCATCAACGAAAACCGGGTCACCCGTCAGATACTGGCGCCCGGTGATGAGATAAGAATAGGGGACACCAAAATTCAGGTTCGTGAAGATCATGTGGCCGTAGATGTCAAATTCCAGGATGGAAAACCGCTTGTCACCTCAACAATTCCTCTTGATAAGTTATCGGATCAGATAGAAGAGGTAATCTCCTCTTCTAAAACCATTGCTGAAAGACTTCCCCAGGCTACGACTAAAGAACTGGCCACTACAGAAAGGCTGCTTAAGAACCTTGAAACAATCTATGAGGTGGGTAA
>CAYUXD010000173.1:3415-5627 GCA_964448655.1 uncultured Eubacteriales bacterium | reverse complement strand
AAGGATATTAAACTTTTTGGCTGGAGCATCCCCTGGCTGTTGGGCATCCCTCCCTGGCTGATCGCTTATTTCGCTCTTTCTATTATCCTTGGTTTCGTCTTTAAGGGCATTTTCAAAGTCGAAATCTAGCCTTTTATTCAATCTTGTTGAACCAGGCTATCTCTTCTAGTTTCCTCCTTTTTCTCTCTCTCGAAGGCTTTTTCTCATAGTAGCCCATGGCCACTAGCGAGACAATCTTATATTTACGAGGAATCTTTAAAAATTTCCTGGCTTTTCTGGGATTGAACCAGCCAATCCAGCAGGTGCCCAGACCGAGTTCCTCGGCTTGAAGCACGATATGTTCACCAGCTATTCCTGTATCAATGTAGTAATAGTGGATGTTCTGGATTTGTTTCCCTATTCTGTTGGCAATAATATCCAGCCGGGCCAGTATCATAATGAGAACCGGAGCCTTCTCAGCAAATCTTGTGACAAAATAAATTCCTGAAAAAACCTCTTTGGCAAATTGTGCCTTAAGATCTGGATCGTCAATAATTAAAAATCTCCAGGGTTGGACATTATCTGCTGAGGGTGCCAACCGGGCAGCTTCGATGCAGGTCAGAATCTTCTCTCTTTCCACAGGCTTATCCAGATAGCGGCGGATACTTCTTCGGCTCTTGACAAGCTGTTGAAAAGGATTTTTAAATTCTTGTTTTTTCTCTATCATCTAAGTTTTTATCTTATAAGGTGGAATTTGGTCTGACTTCCGTCAATGAAGTAAACTCCTTTCCAGCTTAATATTCATGCACCTTCACCTTCAATTTATAACAGAAAATTGAATTTTTTAAAAACCTTTGAGACTTTTTTTTCGTATTACACTAGTGAATCCAGACTAAAAGCGTTCGAAAAATCTATTTGTAAACAAAAAAAGCAGTTGCCCAAGTCAGGAATTTTTTGGTATAGTGCTTAAAGCTTTAGGGCTTCTTAAAAAATTTAATAGTTAATAGAGGAGGAAGAACAATGAAAAAATTTGCGGTCATCGGAATTACGGTTATTTTCGCTCTGTGTTCTTTTACATCTTGCGAAAAAGGTTTGTTTGTTTCTAAGGCTGGCCCTGCCGATGCTGAAAACGCGCTTAAGCTCATTCCCAAAGATGTAATGGCTGTCTTCTTTGTCGATATCCACAGAGTAATGACAATAGAATTTATAAATAATCTCATCCAAGAAAAAGAAGAAGATGAAACATCAGATGAACTAACAGGTCTTCAAGAATTTAAGCTAAAGACAGGAATTGATCCCGAAAAAGATATCAATTTCATTGTTGGGGCTCTGACAAGAGGCGTGGAAAAAGGGACAAAAGGCGCGGAAAAAGGGAAGCCGGGATTGGGAGTTGAAGTAGAAGCCACCAGTTTAAAAGAGGAAGGCGTTGGAATTGTAAACCTCACCTACAATAAAGATCTTTTGCTCTCTGCGATTAAAGACGCAATAGAAGAGGAAGAGGAGAAGGAGGAAAAGGAGAAGGAAGAAGAACATGGGGAAGAAGAGGAGGCAGAAGAAGAACATGAGTTGATCGAAGAAGAATACAACGGCTTTACTATTTACACAGTTAGAGAAGAATGTGAAAAAGAAGAAGAACACGGGGAAGAAGAGAAAGAACATGGGGAAAAACATGAAAAAGGAGGGAGCTTTTCATTCCTGGATGAGTCGAACATCGCTGTAGGAGATAAAAATTCAGTCAAGTCCGTGATAGATGTTTTACAAAAAAAGAAAGAGAATGTTTTTAAAAACGAAGGATTTTCTTCTTTGCTCACGAAAATTGATAAAGAGTCCATCTTCTGGGGAGCCGCGCTTATCCCCCCTGATGCGATAAACGAAGTTATATCAGAAAAGCCTGAGCTCGTCATCCTGGAAGCCGTCAATGCCGCCTCTATTTCTCTTGATTACAAAAACGCAAACATCATTGCTGACATAAACATCATGAGCAGCGATCCGATGAAGAACCAGGAGCTGGCTGATAACTTAAACGGGTATAAAGCTATGGCAGCTTTGATCCAGATTCAGGATTTAAACATGGCGGAGATTTTAGACAGGATAGAGATTACCTCCTTCCCAGATCATGTAAAAATTTACACCAGCTTTCCTGAAGACCTTCCTCAGACCATTATTGACAAGCTCAAAATGGAGAAGACAAAAGAGGAAAAAAAGGATATTTAGTCTGGCTTATATTCTTCTA
>CAYUXD010000173.1:0-3405 GCA_964448655.1 uncultured Eubacteriales bacterium | reverse complement strand
AAGAATATATTCCTTCTGAGAAAAAAGAAGGCAGGCCAAACCAAGAAAAACGCCCGTAATAAGAAAAAGCACGAAGATAGCAGTCCCTGCAGGACTTGGCTCAAGCCTGAACATCAAAAAGGAAAACTTTCCTGTTCCAGAAGCTGGCAGCAAGGATTTGAGATAATGAATGATGGAAAAGCGCTGGGTTGAACCTGGAAAATATTGGATAACGCTCTCCCAGCCAAAGCTGAAAACAAGCCCGACTATGATAGATTTTTTCAGAAAAGTCCCGATAAAAGTAAAAAACGCTGTATAACAGATAAGGCCCAAGGCTAGAACAATCACATCTCTCAGAAGAATCTTATACAAGGAAAAATTACCCAAACTATTCACGTTCAAGATAAGAAACGATAAAAGCACCCCAACACTCATCATCAATGTAACCAGAGTCGTGTAAGCCGAATACTTTCCAAGAACGATAGCGGATTTAGGAATCGGGCGTGTTGTCAAATAGGTCAGTGTTTGTCCTTCTGTTTCCTCTGAGGCAACCGAGGTCCCGAAAAAAAGCGCCAGGATTAGGATAAGAAATTGAAGATAGAAGACTACAATCAAGTTGGAGAAAATATAAATGCCCTGGATGTTGCTACGGCCGGAAAAAATATGATTAAATTTAATAATAAAGGCAATCACGACCGGTAAAAAACTGAACAAGAAGAAGATCTTTGTCTTTTTCGCCCTTCTTCCCATAGACAAGAAGATGGAATAAACATTTTTCACTGAGTTCAGGAAAAAAGACAATCTCTTAGTGTTTTTTTGAATCATCCTACCTTCCCACTAAATAGTCAAAAACGGCCTGAAGGTTGTCATCAGGTGATGTGATTTCGTCCACTTCGATTTTGTTCTCTATAAAAAGAGAAGGCAAAAGGCTGAATAACTTATCCCTGTTATTTGTCTCGATAAGAAGAGAGTCATTCGTCGAGCTGAAATGAACTTTCAAAACATAGTCTTCCTGAATGAATTTCGAAGCGAGCTGGCGAGCATCACTGCATTTAATAGAGATTATATGAGGATGGGTATCTATAAGATCCCGGATGTAGTGAATATCACCTTGGGCAAAAATCTTACCCTGGTGGATAAGAATAATCTGGTTGGTCATAGCTTCGATTTCAGGCAGGACATGGCTGGAGACGATGATTGTTCTTCCCTCTCCCTTATAGGATTTTATAAGATGAATAATCTTCCGCCTTCCCAGAGGATCAAGGCCGCTCAACGGTTCGTCAAGGACTATAATTTCTGGGTCATGGGCGATGGCCTGCGCAAATTTTAATCTCTGGCGCATGCCCCGGCTGTAAGACCTGATGACCCTGTCTTTATCTTCAACCAGCTCAACGATTTCCAGAGCCTTTTGAGCTCTGGTTCCTACCTCTGATTCTGAAAAATGATGAAGTTTTAAAAGACTCGTAATGAACTGCCAGCCCGTCATTTCTTCATAGAAGAAATCCTGCTCTGGACAGAATCCTATTATGGAAAACAAGGTGTAGTTGTTCCTAATTCTTTGCCCTCTTATTCTGACAGTACCGATGTTTGGCTTTATCTGTCCGGTTATTAGCTTTAGAAAAGTGGACTTTCCTGCACCGTTCGGTCCCAGAATTCCTATAATCCCCGGCTCAATCTGGAGGGTGACATCGCTCAGCCCCAGAACATTCCCGTACCATTTGGAAAGGTTTTTAGTTTCAACAATCGGTATCATTTTACAATTTCAACTCCCTTGACTTTATTTTTCAAAACAAAGCCAGCAAAAACACAAATGCCTAAAAGAACCAGGAAAGAAAAAATCCAGGAGATATCATACGGAGTTTTCTGGCCAAAAATATGGGCACCCACCTGCTGCAGATTTGCTCTTAAGGAAACAAGCGAAACATAATGACTCCTGAATTCCGAGCGAAAAATCAAATAAACAATATCAGAAAGAAAGTAAATCCCAAAAATAAGAATAGCCACTAATCTCCTGTTTTTACTCAAAGAAGAGAGGAAAAGGGAATAAAACGAGAAAAATCCAGTAACTATAAACGAATAGCCGATGATCGAAAGAGGAAGCCAAGGGTAGGAGAGAAAAAATTTGAGGCTGCCCGAGAAAACAAGCTTCATGATAAAAAAGACGAGGCCGGGAATCAGAGTAATAATGAATAAGAAAAAAACAATAACAGCGGTCTTTCCAAGAAAATAGTCTTTTTTCTTTAGCGGCCGAGAAAAATATAGTTGAAGAGAATTATGTTTGAGGTCATCGCTGATAAGACTTGCACCACAGAAAACCACAATCATCAGCATGATAAAAAGCATAAAACTTTGAGTAAAATACGTTTTAAAATAGCCCGGGCCAATCTGAAGAAACTGTGAGGTTTCTCCTCTTAAGAATGGGAAATCCTCTAATCTCTCTGAAATATATATTCCAGTTAGAAAAAATACTGCAGGAAGAAGACTCATGGGGAAGGTAAACTTAAAGAACCTTCTCTGGAAGGTTAACTTAATCCCATACCGGGTGATCGGCCACCAAGGGAATTTTCTGACAAGAAACTCTCCATCCCAGTGGGAATAACCTTTTTCTTTAATGGTCATTAATCCACTCCTACTACTTCAGCAAATAGATCTTCAAGAGAAGTCTGACTTTTAACAAAATGTCTCAGTTGAATCTTTTCTTCAGCAGCAATCCTGAAAATTTCCTGTTTGTCTTGTTTGGGAGGCCAATAAACCTTCAGAATCCCGTCTTCGGTTTCTTCCACTTTACATTTCATATCCTTAAGCCTACGGAAAAAACCTCCTGTTTCCCCTTTTACTCTCACCTCATAAAGATCTCTTATTTCTTTCAGCTCGCTGATATCGCCCTGGGCTGCAAGTTTCCCTTTGTTTAGAATCACGACGTAACTACAGGTCAATTCTATATCGGGGAGAATGTGAGAAGAGATCAAGACTTGAATATCTTTCTTTGAAGAGATATCCATTATAAGTTCCAATATTTCACTTCTTCCATTAGGATCTAAACCGCTTGTGGGCTCATCGAGAAAAATAAGTTTAGGATCATGGACAATTGCCTGGGCGAGCTTGAGCCTCTGTTTCATCCCTGACGAATAAGTCTCTAACTTACGGTAACGGCTCTCCTCAAGACCTACATAAAAAAGAACTTCGTGAGCGCGCTTCATGGCCTCCTGGCGCGGCATTCCCGATAGCTCGCCAAGATAAGAAGTAAAGGAAACTGCATCCAATCCAGGAATAAAACAGTCATCCTCGGGCATATAACCCACATAGCGCCGTATCTTAGGCTGTTCGTCTTTGATGTCATAGCCCAGAACACGACCTCCACCTTTATCTGGAAAAAGAAATCCAAGGAGGATACGAATTAGCGTGCTCTTCCCGGCCCCGTTGGGG
>CAYUXD010000172.1:0-5643 GCA_964448655.1 uncultured Eubacteriales bacterium | reverse complement strand
TTTCGGAAAGAGATGCCGTGGAGATTGAACCGTCCACATTTGAAACAGTTATTCAAGGCATGTGGGAAGTAGTTAACAGAGGAGGAACAGGATGGGCTGCTAATGTAAAAGGATTCGATATTTGCGGAAAAACAGGTTCAACTCAGCTTATCAGTACTGAAAAAGATGAGAAGATGAAAAAGAAAGAGGAAGAAAAAGCTGAAGAAACTAAGACTCATTCCTGGTTTACAGGATTTGCTCCGAGGGATAATCCGAAGATCGTAGTAACCGTCCTCGTTGAATATGGCGGTATGGGTGGTGCCACCGCTGCTCCTCTTGCAAGGCAATTATTTGATTTATACAGAAGAAAATATGATTGATAGAAACTTCCTGAGAAATACTGATTGGATATTGATAGGCATTTTGCTCTTGAACTCTATTCTTGGAGTGGCATTTATCTACAGCAGCTCTCATTATCTGCCCGGAAATTATTATGTGAAACAGATCTTCTGGATTGTTTTTAGCTCGATAGCTCTTTTTTTATTTCTTTCCGTAGACTATGATACTCTTGTCACTTATTCTTTTTATTTATACCCTATCCTCATAGGGATACTCGGAGGAATTTTAATTTTCGGTACGCCTATAGCGGGGGCTAAGAGGTGGATTAAACTTCCGTTTTTTAACTTCCAGCCTTCTGAAATTGCTAAAATAATGATTATCCTTCTGTTAGCTAATGTCTTTGCTAAATTTAGAAGAGACTACCTTTCCATGGGTAAGGGATTTTTAGGCGTTTCGATTATCGCTGTCCCTGCTTTCCTTGTGGCTTTGCAACCTGATTTAGGAACTGCTTTTAGTTATATTCCTATTTTATTAGCAGCGCTCTTCTTAGCCGGATTAAACAGGAAAACCATCATTGGTATATTGATTTTTGGATTGATTCTAGGGATATTTGGTTGGAATTTTGCTCTTAAAGATTATCAGAAAAAGAGGTTAACTGCGCTAATTTCTCCCAGTCAGGATCCTCTGGGCTCAGGTTATCATATCCTTCAATCAAAAATTGCCATTGGATCAGGGGGGTTTTTAGGAAAAGGTTTTGGAAAAGGAACTCAAAGCCAGTTGAGATTCTTGCCTGCCAGGTATACAGACTTTGTCTTTTCGGTTATAGGAGAAGAAGTTGGCTTCATGGGCGTGGTACTTATCATGCTTTCCTACTCTTTTTTGCTTTGGAGGCTGTTTCAATCCATTGGACACTCGAGAGATAGAACAGGGGTATATATTATTTTTATGGTGGCGATTATGATTGCCTTCCAATTTCTTATCAATTTGATGATGATTATTGGTCTCTTTCCGATATCTTGAATCCCTTTGCCTCTATTTAGCTACGGAGGTTCCTCTCTTCTTACCACTTATTTAGGAATTGCCCTCGTCATAAACGTCAAAATGAGAAGATTCGCTAATGTATAGCGGTAAAAAAGGCGGTAAAAAAGGGGACAGGCTACTTTTCTCATGGGATTAGATCTTATCCTGGGGGATGCAATAAGAGAAAGAGCCCGGGAAAATATCTTTTCCCAATGGCAAGGCTTGATCCCAACATCAAAAAAAGTAGCCTGTCCCTTTTTTAAGAAAGATAGCTACTAGCCCCCGATGCAACTGCCTATCAAATAACGAAAAGAAAATAAAAACTTTCCGCATTATCAATTGCACAATCAATTCAATAGAAATAAAATGATACAGTAAGAATCTGGTTTTCTATGATGAAAGATTTAGAAAATATTCTGAAAGAAGTCGAGAAACCCGGGCGCTACTTGGGTGGTGAGTGGAACGAAATAAAAAAGAATCCGCTCCGCGTAAAAGCGAAAATTGCCCTTATCTTTCCTGACCTTTATGAGGTTGGGATGTCCTACCTAGGTCAAAAAATCCTTTATTCTCTTTTGAATGACAACCCATCGATTTTAGCCGAACGAGTGTTCGCTCCCTGGGTTGATTTTGAACAAAAACTTAGAGCAAGAAATACTCCTCTTTATTCTCTCGAAAATAAAATCCCACTTGATCAATTCGATGTCCTGGGTTTTTCCCTTCTCTATGAGCTCAATTATACCAATGTCTTGACCATCCTTGATTTAGGTCATATTCCTCTTTTTTCTGCACAGAGAGATCTGGAACATCCTTTGGTCATTGCAGGAGGACCGGCTGTTTTCAATCCGGAACCTGTAGCTTCGATTTTTGACCTGTTTCTGGCCGGAGACGGGGAAGAAGCTTTCATGGAAATCATTAAAAAATTCATAATCCTGAAAGAGGAATTGAAAGAAAAAAGTGCAGTATTAAAAGAGATGGCCAGGATTAAGGGAGTCTATGTTCCTTCCTTATATACCACTTACCAACCTCAAAACTCTTTTCTTATGGCAGTAAAACCTGGTAATGACGTGCCAGAGAAGATTGAAAAAAGAATTCATTTCCCTTTTTCTAAAGCCCCTTTTCCTGAAAAAATTGTTGTTCCAAATATTAGTGTCATTTTTGACAGAGTAGCAGTTGAAGTGGCACGGGGTTGTTATCATAAATGCAGATTTTGCCAGGCATTGAGTATCTATTTTCCTCACAGAGCGAAAAGTCCTTCTTTTGTCCTGGAAAAGGTGCTGGAGAGCCTTCGGCTAACTGGATATGAAGCCGCATCATTGTCCTCTCTCTCAGTAGGTGACTACCCTTATCTCTGTGATATTGTTGAGACTTTAATGACTGAACTGGAAAAACAAAAGATTTCCCTCTCGCTGTCCTCTTTACGTCCCAAAGGATTATCTTCAGAGGTAGCAAAGAACATTATCAAAGTTAGAAAGACTGGATTTACCTTGGTTCCAGAAGCAGGAACAGAAAGGCTGCGCCGGGTCATCAACAAGAATCTGAAAGATAGCGAAATACTCGAGGCCACGGAGAATGCCTTCTCTCAGGGGTGGAAGCTACTTAAACTTTATTTTATGGTTGGGCTGCCGACGGAGAGAGATGAAGATTTAGAAGGAATTGTGAGCTTGGTGGAAGACGTGATAAGGATTGGATCTAAGATTCTTAAATCTCCTCCTAATATCAATATCAGCGCGACATCCTTCATCCCCAAACCGCATACCCCGTTCCAATGGCTTAAAATGGAAGACGAAAAGATTCTGGAAGAAAAACACAGGTTTCTTAAGTCCCGTCTTAGAAAGTATCCCTTTGTTAAATTTAAAAATCATTCTCTTAAAAATTCTATTCTGGAAGCTGTCTTTTCCCGGGGCGATAGTCAACTTACTAAGGTCTTGTTTCAGTCGTGGAAAAATGGTGCCCGCTTTGAAAGCTGGAGCGATCTCTTCGACTTTCGTATCTGGGAAAAAGCTTTTGAATCTGAAAACATCGATTACGGACTTTATCTTGAAGCTTTGGACAGAGATGCAGTTCTCCCTTGGGATCATATTGATACGGGAATAAAAAAATCCCATATGCTTCAGGAGTTAGATAAGGCTTTAAAAGAAGAGCCAACTTTGTCCTGTCTCGAGAATAAATGTGATTTGTGTCAGGGATGCAATCTTTCGCCCCTACTGGAGAGAGAGTTTCAGGAGCAAATAGAAATTCCTTCAAAGTCTTATTCTCTTTTTGGAAAGAAGACTCAGAATATTTTTCGTTATCGAGCAATCTATTCAAAGCGCAAAAATGCAAAGTTCATATCTCATTTAGACTTAAACAATATTATCCAGAGGACTTTCCGGAGAGCTGGCATATCAGTTGTCCATTCAGAAGGTTTCCATCCAAAAATGGCGATATCTTACCTTCCTGCCCTTCCGTTGGGCATGGAGGGAAAGGCTGAAATTATTGAGTTCAAATCCCAGTATCAGTTTGAAGAAGACGAATTTGTTTCACACGTGAACAGATTTCTGCCTGCAGGCGTTAAATTTTTAGGTTTGAAGAAGTTCAAAACTTTTAAACCCCGTTTGAATGAAGAGATAAAAACTCTGGTCTATTCAGTTGACTTGAAGAGTCGAACAATAAAAGAAGCTTTAAAAGCAATCTGTAAAGAAAAGAATATTTCTGAAGATGATGATTACAAGAAGGTGGAGAAAATAGTTGATGAGTATTTAGCAGATAATAAGGATGGAAACATCGAAGGGATATCTGCTGATAGGAAGAGGAAAAAACTTTTTCTTTATTTGAAGCACTCTCCACATAAAAATATTCGTTCTCAAGAAATTGTGGAGAATATTTTAAGGATAAAAAATCCTGTTTTTGTTATGGCCAGAGAAAAGATTTTGTTTAAAAGTGACGAAAAATTGACATAAGAGAAGGTTTCCAGTATAAAGCTTGATGATAATATCAATCCTTTAATATTATTATCGACCCTAAGAAAAAAGTAAGGAGGAAAGAGTGATTGGTTATAGTTTAACAGAGGAGCAGGAAGCTCTTCAGGCTATGGCTCGGGAATTTGCCGAAAAAGAGATGAAACCCAAAGCTGCAAAATATGATAAAGGAGAAGAATTTCCGGAAGAAGTCATGAAAAAAGCCTTTGAAGTCGGGTTTCTTACCTGCAAAATCCCTAAAAAATACGGAGGAGAGGAGTTAAGCGATGTTGATACAGTTGTTATTAGTGAAGAACTTGCTGCTGGTTGCGCTGGGATGTATACAACGATGATGGTCAATGCTTTGGCTTACACACCGATTATTCTTTTTGGCACTGATGAACAGAAAAAGAAATTTCTAAAGCCTCATACTGAAAAAATGTCTTTTGCCTCTTTTTGTCTTACCGAGAGGGAAGCGGGTTCTGATGCAGGCGCTCTGAAGACCACGGCGAAAAAAGTTGGCTCTGAGTACGTTATCAATGGCACTAAATGTTTTACTTCCAACGCGGGAATAGCCAGTCTATATGTTGTATTTGCCAATTCAAATCCTGACAAAGGAATGCGCGGAATCAGCGCTTTCATTGTTCCCCGCGATACTCCTGGATTAACTATAGGAAAAGTGGAAGATAAGATGGGACAAAGAGCTTCTAACACAGCTGAGGTCATTTTTGAGGATGTCAAGATTCCAGAGGAAAATCTCTTAGGAAAAGAAGGGATAGGCTTCATCATAGCTATGAAGACTTTGGATAAAACGAGAGCTCCTGTAGGAGCTGCAGGAGTAGGGGTGGCAAGAGCCGCTCTTCAGTATGCGATTGAATATGCAAAAACGAGAATTCAATTTGGAAAGCCTATTGCTCTTTTTCAACATATAGCTTTTCAAATAGCCCAGATGGCTATGGAGATAAACGCTGCCCGTCATCTTGTCTGGCACGCAGCCTGGCTCATGGACGAAGGAAAGCCTTGCGGAAAAGAATCAGCTATGGCTAAGGCTTACGGATCAGACGTTGCCATGAAGGTAACTACTGAGGCCCTCCAGATTTTAGGCGGATACGGATACATGAAAGATTTTCCAATGGAAAAATTGATGAGAGATGCCAAGCTCCTTCAGATTTATGAAGGGACAAACGAAATTCAGCGTCTGGTCATCTCACGAGAGGTTATAGGCTCCATAAAATAAATATTTGTTGGTGTGGGCTTGATTTATCAAGCCCACCTTTTTTTTGGGGATTTCATATATGTAGGGATTTGATTTATCAAATCCGCAATTGTTTATGGTATTTGTGGCTTTTACTTATTAATAATATATAAA
>CAYUXD010000171.1:4662-5685 GCA_964448655.1 uncultured Eubacteriales bacterium | reverse complement strand
AAAAAGGATTCTATAAAAAAGGGAGATTATCTCCAGATGAATTTGAAAAATACATGGAAGAATGGTTAGGTTCTTCCTCAAATATTTCATCTGAAACTGACTGAAAACCAAACATTAAGAAAAAGGGAGGTAAAGGATTTTTTATCCTTTCCTCCCCGTCGAGAAATGGGAACTAGAGCAGACTATATTTTTACGGCTTTCTGTCTTTCTAAAGCTATTCTCAACCTCTTTGCAGATTCTTTGTAATTTTCGCCTATTTCCTTAAGCTTTTCGTTCAACCTTCTCATTAGATTTTCATAATCTTCCGAATCCTGCCACTTTTTATATTGTTTCTTTAGATTTTCACTGTAACTACCACAGGAATCAACATAATCTTCCCAATCTTTATACGGGTACGAAAACCCGGATCTTTCTTCTTCAATTTCAACCTCAACACTCCTCACTTTTTTATCTCTGAGGAATTCTAACTTGATCTTTTCTCCCTTTTCTTTATCCTGTATTACTCCACTCAAATCTCTCATTCTCTCAGTCCGGATTCCATCAGCTTTGATGATAACATCTCCCACTTTCAATCCTGCCTTTTCAGCAGGACTATCCTTGCTGATTTTTGTAACCAGAAGTCCCATGCCCTCTTCCACACCAAAATACTCGGAAAGTTCTCTGTTGATTTCCTCTAAATAAATGCCAATATATTTTCTATGCTCAAGACCCCAACTAAATATCCTGGGTTCAGGAGTTTTGGGGAGTTCTGGTAGTTCTGGCAGTTTTGGGGCTTCTGGAGGTTCTGGTGGCTTAGGTGCAAAAAAAAGCCGGGGGAATTTAGACTCCAGCTCTAACCTCACATCTTTTTCAGAGTATTCACCCAATTTTACCTTGACATCTATTTCTTTTCCGCCTCTTTCAATTTTTAGGGTTATGCTCTCTCCAGGTTTCCTTTTCCTTATTTCCTTCGCCAGCATCTCGGTACTGGTCATATCTTTCCCTTCTATTTCGAGGATGATATCTCCTTCTTTAAGCTTTACA
>CAYUXD010000171.1:0-4652 GCA_964448655.1 uncultured Eubacteriales bacterium | reverse complement strand
ACTTTCTTTTTCAACATCGACGATTTCAACCTTGCCTTCCTCATTCTCATCTATATAGATTCCTAGCCATCCTCTTTCTACTCTTCCTTTCTCCTTTATTTCAGAAGTAACGCTTTTTACGATATCAATTGGAGTAGCTTCTGCCATGCCAGATGAAGGGGCTTCTGCTTTACTCAAGACGATTCCCGAACCAGCTATCTCCCTCTCTCTGAACTCAACAATGACTGGTCTGTCACTGGAATAAACTCCCCTTAGCAATCCAACCATGCGGCCTTTTTTGTCCACAACAGGACTTCCACTTGAACCTTGCACAACCCAAGCATTCAACCGGACCTTTTCTGGAGAAATAGAGCTTACAATTCCTTGAGTTATGGCTGGCGTATTCTCAGGAGAAATGCTAATGACAGCAATCCATGCTCCGGGAGAAAGCTCCTTTGAGACTCCCAAAGCTATTGGAGTTAGGTCTTTAGCCTCAACCTGAAGGAGTGCTATGTGAGTTTCTGAATCCATGCCCAGAAATTTGGCTGCCATCTTTTTTCCTTTAGAAGTGACAACTGAGATTTTTTCTTCACGTGGATAAATGAGGGCAGTCGTGACAATGTGCCCAATTTTATCAATAACAACACCTGTCGCGACTCTTCTTATCCTGTTTTTGACTTCAACTTTAACAACTGACGGATAGACTTTTTTCGTTACATCCTCGATCTCCGCTTGACCGCTTAAGGCTGCGCTGGACTCTGCACTCAGGGTTGGAAAAAGCACAAACAAAAATGCTGTTAGCACGATAATTACGTTGAGTTTATTGGTCATTTTTAATTAACCTCCTTAATATTTGATTTTTGTGCTAGTACTCTCAGAAACCTGCTCTAGAATATATATTGTCTGAGGTTCCCGAGAAGCAGACTGGATTTCCCCAGCATAATCCACGGCTTCAATGATGGGGATGGTTTCTCCTCTTCCCGGCTCTTCTATCTTTTGGAACGTTGAAGGAGAGGCGAGGCCTTTTTTGAAATCAGCAACTTCTGCAGGACCCTTCTGAGGCAGGATGAAGACATTCATTACGATAAAAAACACAAGGGCAGCACTACAAGCACCTGCTAATGAGAGACGAAGGTACTTTATCCTCTGCTTTCTCCTTTTTCTCAGAGAAAGCTGAGCCAGTATTTTTTGTTCAAAATCAGGAGGGGCTTTGACCCTCTCTAACTTTTTTAAAAGATTAGGCACGTCCATCTTGATACTCCCCTTTCTTTACGAAAGAATTTTCTATGCATGTGGCTTTCTCTAATTCTATTTTTAAATAATTTCTTCCTCGATTGATCCTCGCTTTTATGGTACCGAGGGGGCTTTTCAGGATCTGAGCAATTTCTTCCTGAGAGAAGCCCTCTATATCTTTGAGGATCACTGGTATTCTGTAGCGGGGATGGAGAGAGTCCAATGCTTTTCTTAGGTTTCTGGTTAGGCCTGAATCATGGGGATTTTTTCTAAAAGCCTCGATCGGGAGGCTGTTCTGAACCTCATCAAGGGAAATAACTGCATATTTTCGTATCTTTTTCATCTCTGTTTTGGCAAGGTTTGAAGCGATGGCATAAACCCAGGAAGAGAAAGGAGCTACTGGTCTGTACTTATGGGCTTTAAAGTAAACTCTCATGAAAGTCTCTTGAGATAAATCCACTGCTTTCTGATAATCACCTGTGAGTTTACAGAGGAAGTTTACTATCTTATCCTTGTAGATTTTCACTACTTCTGCAAAGGCCATCTCGTCACCTTCCTGAATTTGGCGTACCAGCTCTTGTTCATCCATCCTCACTTTCTTTAAACTCTTTTTCATCTGAAAAAGTTGCAAAGTAATTTGATTTATTAGTCTATTGTATATTTATATATCTATTATATCGCATTCGGGATATTTAAAAAAAATACTTCAAGAGGAGAAAAAATGATAATTGCTGAGGCCCGTCCTCTGGTCTTTATTATTTAACAAAAATTGAGACCTGACCCCTTGTTTTGCCTATATTTTAAGAAAAGAGAAATATTCTAAAAAGTTGTGACGTGGCCCCCATTTTTATTCTTTAGAGGAAATAAATGATAAATGTTGAGACGCAAGCCTTATTCTTTATTTCTTATCTCGAGCTCAAGCAGGGGTTTCTCAGAATCAACCAGGTCCCCGGCAGATACAAAAATCTTCTTCACATAACCGTCGATAGTAGATTTTATCTCGTTTTCCATCTTCATAGCTTCTACTACGGCTAAAGTTTGATTCTTCCTGACTTCTTCCTTTTCGGAAACGTCGATTTTTATGACTTTTCCTGGCATTGGAGCTTTGACCATTAACTCATCTTCTCGAGATCTTACGTCATCTTTCTGTAAACCCTCTCCCCTATCAAGAGGTTCTTGAACGGTGAACTGCTGTCCCTCGAGGGAAAGAAACCTTTTTTCTCTATCCCTGGCAAAATACACTCGATAGGAACGCCCTTCGATTAGAATAGAAATAATATTTGGAGAGATAAGACGGATATCTGCCTCATAGGTTTTTTCTCCATCGGAGACTACGAAGATATTCTCCTTTTTTTCGAGGGATATTTTGTGTGATGTGTTGTCTATTAAGAATTCGAACTCCACTTTACTTCCTGCCTCCGAGTCGCCATTTCCCGAGTGTCAGCCAGGGAGAAAAAACTTCTTTCTCTGCAGCTTCAGCAGTTCTTCTTACATGTGTTTTATCCAGACTATCAAAGGCTGAGGCTATCAAAGCCAGTTTCAGGTTTTCATCTGTTTTTTTCTTTCCTCCCCCTGCATCAAAATACATTTTGATAAAACTGGTAGTGGTCTTTCCTGCCTTGAATTGAGGATGGCTGATGACCTCTTTAAGAAAATGGATGGTTGTCTTTATCCCCAGAACAACATAATCATCCAGGGCATTAATCATCCTGAGGCAGGCTATTTCCCTGTTTTCTGCCCAGACGATCACCTTGGCCAAGATCGGGTCGTAATATATCGGCACCTCGCAGCCGCTGTAAATTCCGCAGTCATGACGAACACCAGGGCCTACCGGTTCCTTGAGGAAGAGAACTTTTCCAGAAGAAGGCAGAAAATCTTGGTGCGGGTCTTCAGCGTAGATTCGGCATTCTATGGAATGACCCCTCTGGAGTATCTCTTCCTGCTTAAACGGAAGCTTCTCTCCTGATGCAATCAAAATCTGCTGGTGAACCAGATCCGTGCCTGTTGTCATCTCTGTTACCGGATGCTCAACCTGAAGACGGGCATTAACCTCCAGAAAATAAAAATTCTTGTTTTTATCAAGGAGAAATTCGACTGTTCCCGCATTATTATACCCGGAGACCTCGATGACTTTTTTAGCTGTCTCCCCCATCCGAGCCCGAAGCTCTGGGTCTAAGGCTTGAGAAGGAGTCTCCTCTACTATTTTCTGATGTCTCCTCTGTATAGAACACTCTCTTTCAAAAAGATGGACTATATTTCCATAATTATCGGCCAAGGCCTGAAATTCCACGTGCCTCGGCTCCTCTATGAATTTTTCCAGATAAACAGACTCGTCGCCAAAGGCTGACTTTGCTTCTCGCATTCCGGCTTCGAGAGAGGATTTCAATTCTTTCGGATCATGAACAACTCTCATTCCCTTTCCGCCCCCGCCTGCAGAGGCTTTAATCATCACCGGATAGCCTATCTTCTTAGCCTCTGATTCAAGCTCAGCGAAATCCTTGGCAATTCCTTTCATTCCGGGGATAATAGACACTCCTGCCTTCTCCATTGTCTGGCGGGAACGAACCTTGTCCCCGACAAGTGCCAGAGCTTTGGAGTTCGGTCCGATAAAAACAATATTTTCTTTTTCACATCGACGGGCAAACTCTGCATTCTCAGCCAGAAAACCATAGCCTGGGTGAATGGCATCAGCACCTGCATCGCGAGCGGTCTTTATAATCGTGTTCATATCAAGGTAACTTTCAATGGCTGGAGGCGGCCCAATGCACACTGCCTCATCTGCCAGTTGAACATGAAGGCTTTCGCGGTCAGCCTCTGAATAAACAGCTACTGAAGGGATGCCCATCTCCTGGCAGGCTTTGATGATCCTGACAGCAATTTCTCCCCTGTTGGCTATTAATATCTTTTTTAACATGCCTTTTTTTTAGAGCTTTCTCTTTTTTCCGGTCCAATTATGTTTGATTTTTGCGATTTATTCAATTGCGGAATTGACAAATCAAATCCATACATTTTTTTTCTTTTTAAAAGGTGGGCTTGATGAATCAAGCCCCTACAATGAATCAAACCCCTACAATAATAAAACAATATAGGTTTGATAAATCAAACGCCTGCAATGAACCAGCTCCTACTATTGTTATTTTGTCCATTTGGGCTTTCTCTTCTCCAGAAAGGATGCCATTCCTTCCTGGCCTTCCTCGCTTATTCTCAAATTGGCAATCATCCGGGCGGTGTATTCTTTTACTTCATCAAAACTCATCTCTGGGACTCTGTGAATGAGTTCTTTACAAGCGGCAATAGCCTCGGGACCAGATGAGAGGAGAAGATTTGCTATGTCATCCACTGTTCTTTTAAGTTTTTCAGGGGGCACAACTTCGTTAATAAGGCCTATTTTAAGGGCTTTCTGTGCTGAAATTCTTTTTCCTGTCAAAAAATATTCTCTG
>CAYUXD010000170.1:0-5711 GCA_964448655.1 uncultured Eubacteriales bacterium | reverse complement strand
TTTTTTCTTGCTGATGCGTGTATATTTTTAATTATTATTTTCAATTAGTCAAGAGCCAAATACATATTGACATTATACAATGAATGTAATAAAGTGGTATCACCAATGAACATTCTGTGAGATTCAGTAGCATATATTGATAAACGAATCAAACAAAGGAGTACGGATGTTTTCGAGAAAGGTTATTCATTATTTAATCGAATGGAAAAATAAAAAAGGCAGAAAACCATTAGTGCTAAGGGGAGCCCGGCAAGTTGGAAAAACTACAGCTGTTTCAATGTTTGGGAAGAAACATTTTAAAAATTTTATATATCTGAATTTAGAGAATATCGAACACCTGAGATTATTCAGAGAGTCTATCTCGCTGGATGATTTTGAGAAAATTATTCAAATTAAATTTCACCAAAAAATTGTACCCGATGAAACATTAGTTTTTATTGATGAAATTCAGAATTCTCCGTCTTTAATGAAGCTATTAAGATTCTTTTATGAGGAGAAGCCAGATGTCCACGTCATCGCTGCGGGCTCACTATTTCAGGCTAAGATCGAAAGAGAGGGGCTTTCGCTTCCCGTAGGAAGAATAGAGTATGCTTATGTCTATCCCCTTGATTTTTTTGAATATTTGGAGGCACAAGAAGAAGATGAACTCTTGGAATATTTAAAAACAATTTCTTTTAAAGGCAAAATTCCTGAAGCCATTCACCAGAAAGCTTTAAAGCATTTCTATGAATACACTATGATTGGAGGGATGCCCGAAGTTGTAAAATCATATATCGAAGATAGGAACACCGACAAGCTTAAGTCTATTTATTCTTCGCTTTTCACAAGCTATTCAGAAGACGTGTATAAATACTCATCCCTGGCTAATACAAAGTATCTAAGCTATGTGATTGAGCAGGCTCCTTTATTTGCGGGAACTACATTCACTTATGAAAAATTTAGCGGCTCGAATTTTAGAAGTAGAGAGATGAGCGCAGCTTTTGATACTCTGGAGAAAGTGATGTTGGTCTATCAGGTTCAAGCAACGAAATCAAAAGAAATACCTTTAATCGGCCAGAGAAAACGACCGAAGAAGCTACTTTATCTTGATGTTGGGCTTGTTAATCATCGAATGGGTGTTCAGGAAGAATTCATAAATCTAAAAGACCTGAATGAGTTTTATCGGGGGAGGATCGCAGAGCAAGTTGTAGGCCAGAATATGCTCGCACAGTTTACAAATAATATTCCTGTCATTTTGTATTGGGCCAAGGGAAAACGAGAAGGTGCTGCAGAGGTTGATTTCTGTCTGAAAGTTAAAGGGGCAATTTTAGGAGTTGAAGTCAAATCCGGCGTGACAGGAAGATTAAGATCTCTTTATAGTTTTGCTGATGCAGTAAAAAATCACCAGCTGATTCGAATATACAATGGCCATTTAAATATTGAAAAAGTCAAAATGGGCGGAAAAATTTATAAATTAACCTCTATCCCATTTTATCTGACTCCTAGATTTTTTTAGACTACACTTCAAAATAGTAAAGACTTTAAATAAGGTATCATTTCCCGTTTAAAAAAATCGGGGACTGGAAAAAAAGGGGACTGGAAAAAGGGGACTGGAAAAAGGTGACTGGAAAAGGGGGACTGGAAAAAGGGGACTGGAAGAAATGGGGGAATGGAAAAAGGGGACTGGAAAAAAAGGGGGACTGGAAAAAAAGGGGGACTGGAAAAAGGGGACTGGAAAAAAAGGGGGACTGGAAAAAGGGGACTGGCTCATTTTTCCGTAAGGAAAATTGTGCCTGTCTCCCTTTTTCTACATATCGCATGATCCCAGATGTAATGCACTTCATCAATCATCTTGGTCCCCACTTGTAGTAGGGTCCTCGTCTTCAATAATCCCGTATAAGTTGTCGGCCGGGGGTTTGCCCCTTTTCTCAGTGGAAATCCTGCACTCTCTAAAAGGAGGTTCATCCTTTCGGTTAAAAGACACCAGGGTCTGTACCACCTCCAGGCTTAATTTACCCCCATTTGCCATCTCGGTGATTTCCTCCAGGGCTGTCCTATTGTCATACGGGATCAAACGATAAGGCCTCGACGAAAGGAGAGCATCATAAACGTCGCACGAGCAAATGATCTCTACCATTCGATCCCTCAATAAGATGCCTTGAGGATATCCGGATCCATCCCTTCTTTCATGGTGTTCTTTGGCTATCCGCGCTGAAAAACTCCGGGAATCTTGAAGGAGATAGCTAAGAAGCACAAAGCCAGCTAAGGTATGGTGTTCCAGGATACCCCTTTCGGTCCGGGTCAGTGGATTGCTCTTTCTCAATACCTGAAGCGGAACGCATATCTTGCCGATATCATGCATTTGCCCGGCCATAGCCTCAGTGACCCGGTCTTCGGAATTCTCTAGCAAAGCTAGAGCCATGATTGTTGCCATGGCGAAGACGATTAGAATGTGGCGGTAAGTATAAAAGTCGAATTCTTTAAAATAGTCGAGGGATTCAAGAGCGGGTGGGATGAAGCTGATTTTCTCCATTATGCTTATGGCAGTCCTTTTTTCCGGCTTGCCGAAGATGAAATTGTATGGGGGCTTTCGGATCAAGCGGAGCATATCTTGATAGACTGTGCCATACTCAAGAAAGGTAACCTCCTGATAAGGAGTGCCATTATAAGTCGCGATCAATGCATCCAAGGTCTCCGACGTTAACTGCGTGCCAGCAGGAAGAAGCAGGCGGTTATCCAAGGTATTAACTGGGTAGTCTAGCTGGGGGATCTTCATGAATCTTGATCCTTTGCGTATCTGTAAAAAATTGGCTCAGTAATGATTTTTTCCATTTTTTGTTAAAAAAATATTTCCTTTTTGTGATCGCCACAAATCCATCGCAATTTCCCGCGATTTCCACCGGACGACATCCTAAAATAGACATATCACACACAAGACGGCAAGGTCAATTGCCAAAAAATAGAAACAAAGCAACAAAGAGAGCAAAACGGTCAACAATAAGAAGGAAATATCTGATTCTCTTCTTTAGTAATAGCATTGAATCTATAGAGATAATGCTTGCTAAATCCTTTCCTTATACCTCGGCTAAAAAAAATCTTGTCATCGGAGACATACCAAATATCTGAAAACCTATCCTTTGGAGCATTAATGAGTGTCTTAATCTCACCAGTATTTATATCAACAATTGACAGGCCATTTTTTGAATGATAGATGACTCTATCCCCTGAAGGAAGAAAGGCTGGATCATATCCCTTTCCTTCAATCACTTTCTTCTTCTTACCACTCTCTAGATCAATTAGCCACATACCTTCACATATTATCTTTTTTGAATCGGGCGACCAGTCCCTGGGATAAAAATTCAATTCTTTTATCTTTTGCCCGTTTTCACTAAAGAGAACTGTCCTTCCATTTTTTATTCCTACAAAATATTTACCATCAGGCGACCAATTGGGAATGTTATACACAGTGCTTAGACGATAGCCTCCTCCAGTCGTCACCTGCTTCACTTCAACCACCTCAATCTTTTCAGGATCATCCCCCACAACCAAATAAGTGACAGAATTTAGACTAATCCCAGTGGTTATCGGTTTCAATTCATCTGACTCTGTATGTTTAGGGACATCTTTATCATCTAAATAAGCTCGAGAATTAAGATTAATTCCGAAAGCCAGTATAAAAATTGTTAAAATCACACCAACCGCAAAAATAACTCCAGATAAGACATAAAAAACTTTTTTGCTTGACATTGTTTCCTCCTTATTCTTCTATTTCATAGTATAAAAGAATAATGTTTTTGTAATTTTGAGAAAAGTGACTTAAATGACGGGGTAGATATATTAATTCCTGAATAATCCTTGCTTTGGGGGGAATATCTCCTTTAGCCCCTTTGTTCATTAATAATACCCCTCCTATTTTCCTTCTTGCTGATGCGTGTATATTTTTAATTATTATTTTCGGTCAGTCAAGAGGAAATATGGAGCTCTTTCGCAATAATCCGCAACAATCCGCTACAATTTATACTTATAGAACTATAACGATTATAGAATTAATTCATTCTCAATCTTATTTAGTATTTGAACTGATCCCCTAAAATAGAGAGATTGGATAATACTCCAGCACTTTTTATGCTAATAGTGATTTCTCTATAGAGAGATAAGGGTTGCAATCCAGTTCACCCCAAAGAGAATGGCCAGAACAATTATGCCCTGATTGAGGAACCTGCCGTACTTTACGATGCGCGCCTGCCACTTTGGAATAATGAATATTCCCAGGCGGCATGAGAATTGAAGGAAGACATAAACGAGGGTCAGCAATCCCAGCCGGTGATAAGCAAAACTCCTGCCCAAATCTCCGTGCATGGCCGCAACCATGGATCGGGACAGGCCGCACCCCGGACACGGCAAGCCCGTTGCAGCGCGGAGAATACACATATCTGGTATATAGATTTTGCCCAGTCGGAGATGAGATGTTCCAGGAGACGCTGGCTGGAGAATTAAAGCTGCGGCGAGAATACAGATGCAGGCAATAAGGATGACAATGTGGGGGTATAATTCGCTTCTCATGGGTGAGTCACTGGCCCGGGATTTTTTATTCTAGCTGGTCAAGTGCAATAAGCAGGACCTCAATGGAATGCGGCCTTAACCTCGGGCTTTGTCAAGACGACAAGACACCAGATTCCTATCGGTAAGCCCACGATGCAGCAAGGGCTGATGCAGGGAATCATGGCAATAATACTTGCGGCAATACATAAGCCCCGTTGAGTGAGTCCCTTCATCTTCAGAGAGGCATAGATGATAAAAGCAGCCACCAGGAGGCCCACAAAACAAAACGCAACACCTGCTGCGCCCTCAGCGATATCCGCATACTCTTCAAAGTATCTGTGGGCCTTGATTGATTCGATACCCGTCTCGAAAACGCTTGAAATCAATCCGATAAAATAGAGAATGGCCGTGAGGATTCCCGTGATGAGAAGCCCTACTGATGGGCCCGATACCTGACCGGAAGCATCTGGGGTTGTTACCACAGGTTTTTGTTCTTTACTCATTATTTCCCCCTATGTTGGTTTTGAAAGTATCGTCAAGATATGAATTTCAGTCTTCCTCATTGTGTCTTAATTCATTCTCTGTTCATCAGGTACATCCCTGCACCTGAAATATGATAACAAACGAGGATAAATAGAGCCGATTCTATTCAATCAAAAATTGAATGTCAATAAGAAGCGGACCGTTCAAGTATTGACGCAGCCCCTTACATACATATCTCTAATTCTAATTTCCAATTATAATTCCTGATTAAGAGCGGAGCAAAGAAGCAAGGAAATAGGGTAGAATTTGGGCGATAAATAACATAATCTCGGACTTTCTGACAAAAAGTATGATGAAAATACAGGGAAATTAATGAAAAGAAAAGAAGAACTATCTAGTTAACATAAGGAAGCATCTTTTTTCCGTAATTAACATAAGATTTCCTTGACATTTAGGGGAAACACCGCTATTATATACCAGGATACTAAAGCATTACCTGTCCGTTTGAAAATTTAATTTTTTGATTTAAAATAATGGATAAGTTTCTTTCTCGGGATAGAAAGAATAAGATCTTTGAAAAAAAGCGGAGCAGCCTTGATCGATCCAATTTGCCAAATTGGTGCGAAGAGAACTCCTTCGGGAGTTCTTTAATAATTGGAGAGTTTGATCCTGGCTCAGAGTGAACGTTGGCGGCGTGCCTAACACAT
>CAYUXD010000169.1:0-5735 GCA_964448655.1 uncultured Eubacteriales bacterium | reverse complement strand
CTGGTAAAAGAGCTTTCTCAAATAAATAAAAAAATAAAAGCAGAATATTTAAGCCCTGGAGATGAAATAGTGAAAAAATCAAATATATCCTTTTCTCCCATAATTTTAGTTGGTAAAAATAATGGCTATTCCATCCAGTACTGGGGAGTACCTGCTGGCCCGATAGCAAGTACACTTTTTGAGACTGTATCTCTTGTTTCCCAAGGGAAAAGCGGTTTAAATGATTCTTTAAGAGAAAGATTAAAAAGTATAGATAAAAATGTGCTAATAGAAACTTTTTTCAGCCTGGATTCTCCTGCATCTAATCAGCCAGTTCTTTTGAGCAATCGAATAGCAATTGAGTTACCAGGTAAAGTTATAAGCCGCTCTATAGAAGCAGAAGAGGCAGCAGAGAGGACAAAAATTTTCAACATATCTACTTTGCCATCTATTTTAATAAATGAAAATGGAGAGTCTTTAATATCCGGTATTATCTCTGAAGAAAAGCTTATTTATCAACTTATCTTTCACGGTTCATCAAATAAAGATGCAATTCTGGCTAAAATGGAAGAAGAAGAGAAGAAGAAGAAAATGCTCATTGATAGTCCAGATTATCCTGTTGTTTTAACCACTTCTAATTTTGATGAGGCAATAGAGAAATACCCATTTTTAGTGATTGATTGCTGGGCAGAATGGTGTGCTCCTTGCCTTATGGTTCATCCGATAATAGAAAATTTAGCTAAGAAACATAAGGGAAAAATAGCGTTTGCAAAATTAAACATAGATGAAAACAAAGAAATCGCCCAACGTTTTGGAATAATGTCCATTCCAACATTGCTCGTATTTAAAAATGGGCAGAATATAGATTCTATCATTGGTGCCATGCCTCAAGATGTGTTAGAGGAAAAGATTATAACTTATTTAAAATGAAAAGATTACAAGCATTAAAATTTATTAATACAATGGTTAAGAATAAAATCTTACCCAGAGCCAGAAATTCGACTTGATGAATTTGTGCACATCTTTTTGATTACTCAGAAAATGAGTGAAAGATTGATGTTATCAGACAAATCAGAATAGAAGTAAAAGAATGAAGCAAATGATAACGAAAATAGCTATTTCAAGCGGTAAAGGTGGAACTGGTAAGACATTTGTTGCTACCAATATAGCGTCTATTCTCGCGAAAAAAGGCAGAAAGGTTCGATATCTTGATTGTGATGTTGAAGAACCAAATGGACACCTTTTTTTAAAACCTCAGATTGATAAAGAAGAGGATGTTATGCTTTTGTCTCCTGCTGGAGTTGATGAAGAAAAATGTATTAACTGCGGTGAATGTGCAGAAGTGTGTCATTATAACGCTATTGCGGTAATAAAAGATAAAGTCCTATTTTTTAAAGAACTGTGTCACGTATGTGGCGCATGTAAAATAATTTGTCCCGTAGATGCGGTCATTGAAAAAGAGAGAAAAATAGGTATTTTAAGACATGGAAAAAGCGGCATTATTGATTTTCATTATGCACTTCTTGAAACTGCAGAAGGAGGGATGTCTCCAAGATTAGTTAAAAAGGTAAGGAGCTATACAGGAGAAGGAATCAACCTCCTCGATTCTTCTCCAGGAACGGCATGCCCTGTTGTGGAGACAGTAAAAGATGTAGATTTATGTGTTCTGGTGACTGATCCCACTCCTTTTGGCGTTAATGATTTAAAATTAGCAGTGGCTATGTCTCGGGAAGTGGGACAGGAGCCTGTTGTTATAGTGAATCGGGCTGAATATAGAAATGACAGTTTAAAGGAATATTTGAGTAGCGAGAAATTAGAGATTGTGGGAGAGATTCCTGATGATCGTAAAATAGCAGAAATATATTCTAGAGGGGATATCGTCGTTGAAAAACTTCCCCAGTATAGAAAATTGTTTGAAAATATAGCTTCTAAATTGATGAGAACTGCCCAAGTAAAAAGGCCTGTTAAGAAGACTAAGGGGAAAGAAACTCACAAAGGAAAGGAAAAGCCTGAGAAAGCTAAACAATCTGATGCTCCTGCAGCAGGAAAACCTAAGGAACTTGTTATAATAAGCGGGAAAGGTGGGACAGGTAAAACTTCAATAGCTGCCTCTTTTGCTGCCTTAGCTAAAGAGATAGTCATTTCTGATTGCGATGTTGATGCAGCAGATTTACATCTTATTTTAACTCCTCAAATTAAAGCAAGAGGAGATTTTAGCGGTGGTGTTGTTGCTGAAATAGAGCAGGATAAATGCACTGGATGTGGTAAATGTAAAGAAGAATGTCGATTTTTGGCTATCAGAGAGGAAGTATCTAACGATAGATCCCATTTTTCTATTGACCATCTAGCTTGTGAGGGCTGTGGGGTTTGTTATCTTGTATGCAAAGATAAAGCTGTAAAGATAGAAGATGCCGTAAATGGAGAATGGTTTATTTCAGAGACAAAATATGGCCCGATGAGCCATGCAAAGCTTGGAGTTGCTGAAGAAAACTCAGGAAGATTGGTGACATTGGTTAGAAATAAAGAAGCCCAACTTGCCCAAGAAGCAGGGATAGATGAAGCTATAATAGATGGCTCTCCTGGCACAGGTTGCCCTGTAATTGCCTCTTTAACTGGTGCAACCTATGCATTAGTTGTTACAGAACCAACTGTATCAGGCATCCATGATCTAGATCGCATCTTAAAGGTAACAAGACATTTTGGAGTTCGATCAGGGATTGTAGTTAATAAATACGATCTGAATATTGAGATGACTGAGAAAATAAAGCTCTTAAGTCAAGATTACAATGCTGAATTTATAGGAATTATACCCTATGATAAAAAGATAACCGAGGCTCAAATGGAGGCACTTTCGGTTGTTGAATATACCAATGCGCCTGTCGCAGAAAGTATAAAACAAATTTGGCAGAAGGTTAAATACTTCTCTATGTGATCAAAAGGGAATACAAAATAAGCATTTGCTGATGAGTATTACCAAAATTTAACTTATAATCATCAAAAATTATTTTCCAGAGTATGAAGAAAAAATAAAAAAATTTAAAAAATCTATAATTATATTAGAGAAAAGAAGAATGTTGCCGCTAAAAGCCAAACCGATATTTATTTTCGTATTTTTTAGCAATTAAGAGAGGATATCAAGCAATGTCAGTATTTGTTGACAGTGAAAAATGTACGGGCTGTGGTATTTGCATTCCGATATGCCCTGTGCAGGTTATATCGATCATAAAAAATAAAGCGGTTATTGACGATAACAAATGCACTGAATGCCTGCAGTGTATTGATGAATGCCCAGCCAATGCAATCTATCAAATTTCTGATAAAGAGGTTTCTGTTATAAAACGACAGAATTCAATTCCCGACTTTGTAAATAGAACTTCGCCTCAAGCCAAACAAACGTTTCAGACCGATAGGCAAAAACAACCAGTAACCGAAACTGGTGGAATGTTTTTAAGCGGAATAAAAAGAATGGCAAACAATTTTTTTAGGAATGAGCCATCATTTGGGAGAAGAAGTAGAGGAAGAGGTTACGGAAAGCATAGAAGAGGACGTAGAAGAGGAAGACGTTAAACGCTTATTCATGATGATTATTATAATGATGGTCATATATTAAATTTTAGAAAGGATTGAATAGTTATGAAAATTTCTAAATGGAAGAAGCAGATCGAGATGGAACGAAAACAAAAGGACATGTTTTTTGCAGAACATTTCCAATCTCCAATCTCTTTTGAAGATCGCAGCAGATTCAAAGGTCTTGATTATTACGCTCCTAATCCAGATTATTATTTTGAATTAGAACTTCATGAGCATAGCGAGAAGAAAATATTAAAAATAGAGGATAGTACTGGCAATGAACGAAATTTTATTCGATGGGCAGAATTCCGATTCATGATAGGAAATGATGAGTTTAAGCTTCAGGCTTACAAGAGCGATCGTGCAGAAGAGAGGTTTTTCATTCCTTTTCGAGATTCTACCAGCAGTAAAGATACCTATGGAGCAGGACGCTACATTGATTTAGAACCACAAGAACATCTAACCTCAGAGGGAAAATGGATAGTTGACTTTAATAAAGCTTATAATCCTTGGTGTGCATACAGTAAAAATTATGTATGTCCATTGGTACCCCCAGAAAACTGGCTGCAAGTGGAAATTCGGGTTGGGGAAAAGAATTATTCTTTAGCTGATTGATAAGGAATTTAATAATAAACTCAATATTTAATTTAAAAAATCAAAAAACTTATCAGAAATTTATTGCCAATGCAAGAAACACAGCGTACTATAAAAAAACGAAGCTCTCAGAGCATATCTAAGCGATGATCTCGAGCTAACCCATATACTAACGCTTCATTATTTTCTTTCTTTCATAAGGCAACTGCTTCTGTATGCTGCTGCTGATCAGCATGATTGATTTCCTCTCTCAATTCGCCATTTATCCCAGTGCGACATCGAGGATCATCATCAAAGTAAAGCCTAAGAGTGCCCCAAATGTAGCTATGTCCGTGCTTGATTGATGTTGTGATTCTGGAATTAATTCCTCCACTACCACGTATATCATTGCTCCCGCAGCGAAAGCGAGCGCATATGGAAGGAGCGGTCTTGCAATGATGACGGCTGTTGCTCCGATAACTCCGGCTATTGGCTCCACTACTCCTGAGAGCTGGCCGTACCAGAAACTCTTCAGACGTGAAAGTCCTTCACGCCTCAAAGGAACCGAAACGGCCGCGCCTTCGGGCATATTTTGTATACCGATACCCAACGCTAGGGCAATCGCGCCCGCAAGCGAAGCGGAGGGAAGGTTATCTGCAAGGGCTCCGAAGGCAACACCTACCGCCAGCCCTTCTGGAATATTGTGCAATGTGATTGCGAGTACCAGCAGAATGCTTCGATGGAGACTCGTGGGGATACCTTCCGTTGTGCTTTCCGGCATTCCAGGATGCAGGTGCGGTATTATTTTATCTATTATAAAAATAAAGATACCTCCTCCCATAAACCCTGCGGCAGCAGGAATCCAACAGGGGACACTGCAATTCTTTGCCATATCGATGGCAGGTGCCAATAAGGACCAGAAACTCGCTGCTATCATAACTCCGGCCGCAAAACCGAGCATACCATCGAGAACATGCCTGTTGATCGTTTTAAACATAAATACTGAACCGGCCCCAATGGCTGTAAGGGCCCAGGTAAAAAGGGTTGCGATAAGTGCTTGTACAATGGGATGTAAAGATGAAAACCATGTCATCGTGTTGGCTCCTTTTTCATTCCTAAATATAGGCCATATTTCATCAAATTGCCATGTTCCTTTGAACTTACCTAGAACCGGCCAATAAGAGATTCAGAAAACCGAGGCCCTATCTATACTTCTAAACCAGTCTTCATGGCAAAATCTACAAACCATTCCACATTGGCTCCACCGCTGATCTTTCATGTTCTGATTCCCAATATTGAGGCTCATTGCTTATATGCTTTTTTCATGAATTTCCCTTTGAAAGCTTATTGTGATTTAACTATAATATTTAAACTTGAGCAGTTCAGAAGGAGGAAAAAAATGAATTATGAGGGAAACGCGTTTGCCTGTACAGGGAATGTGGAGGAGGATTTGTTAAGTATTGTATCTGTACATCCCATGAGGAAGGAAGGCGTGAATAACCTTTTAACAAAAGCCGGGAAAGATTGGAATATTGTTAAAAAGTTGATCAAAGAAAATAAATTGATAGAAACAGAATATAAAGAAAATAAATATTATATGAGAAAACTACCAG
>CAYUXD010000168.1:0-5764 GCA_964448655.1 uncultured Eubacteriales bacterium | reverse complement strand
CGAATGGAGAATGGCGTTAAAAATCTGAAGGGAGCCAGGCTATTTCCCAAAACCTTCTCCAATCACGGATTTGGAGATGATTCCTTACTTCTTCCCCCTTATATATTAGAACTGGAATTTTTGGAGATTCCGTAAATTCTACGTTAATTATGGCAATAAATTTATTGTTTTATTCTCTCTGTCACTTTATTAGAGGGCGGGTTAAAATCCAGCTATATAATGCAGGGTAAAAAGCAGGCTATTTTTCCCAACGGATGCTGGAGCATCTGAGAACCTGGAAACCTTCCTCGTTCTCCTTTATTGCGTACAACTTATCTCCTTTCCAGATTCGGGGGTCAACATCAAGAAGAATTTTCGCTATATACAGTCCTTCTGCGACAAAGGCATCAAAGAAATACTCTCTCTCCTTTTTCCCCTTCTCAAATGTTCTCACCAATATTCTTCCTTGATCATCACGCGAGAAACTTTGATAAGCTGGAAACAATTTTGGAAACTCTATTCTATCTTTGATCGCGGACGCTTCCGCCGGAAGTCTATCCATGAATTTTTCCTGGTCTTCTTCTGTAATTTTCACAGGATCATATTCTTTCAAGATACTTCTGATCAGTTTCCCTTCTGGATTAAATATCTTAATTTCGTATTCCTCAGGGTATCCGTAAATAATATTATCTTCTCTGCCCAGAACATAAAATGAGGCTAAACGATAAGGATTAATTTTACCCTCTATAAGGCTCGTGAAATCGAGAGTATCAATAGTAAAAAGCGGATTTAAATCCTTGTCATATTTTTTTACTTCCCGGATAAGTTTTTTCTCAGAGGGAACAATCGCCTGGCCGATTAAATTTCCCTTTGAATCAATCACAATGGCGGCTAAACCAGCAGCCTTGGCTGTCGAAATGCTTTTCAGAAATTCTCCTTCAGAAGAGAAAAACATTAATTTCCGGTTGACAGCATCCTCAACAACCAGCTCATTATTTGGAGTAATCTGGATAAATATTGGCATATTCATTTCCCCTGGCCCCTGACCTTGTTTTCCGAATTTCCTTACAAACTTCCCTGCACTGTCAAAAACTTTAACCGTTTTCTCCTTTCGGTCAAGAATATAAATATGGCCATCATTATCGACCGCAACAGAAGTTATCTCAGAAAACATTTCCTCCTCTGATTCTCCCTCTCCTATTGTGAAATCTTCTTCGATAATCATTTTGATCAAGGCGCCTTTGGGAGGAGCAGGCTTTTTCGGGTTTTTAATGACTTGAACTTCATCGACGGTCTTAACTTGAGTCCTTTCTGCCCTAACCGGGCTGAAGATGAAGACAGCAAGAAGGAATACCAGAATCATAGAAGATATTTTTTTCATTGGTCTCTCCTTATTGTTGCAGTGGCTTTATTTATCAAGCCCGCAATTTTATTCTTCGTAGGTGTTTGACCCATGAAACACATTTTTTATTCTTCGTAGGGGCTTGATTTATCAAGCCCAGCATTCTTATTATTTGTAGGGGCTTGATTTATCAAGCCCGCCTTATCTATTAAAAAACGTTTATAACAAAGGAAATCTTTCACGTCAAATCAAAGGAGAATCAATATCTCCCCTTATCTCCAAAGCTGCCGACAGCGGCTAAATATTTATCTTCCAAACTAAACGCCATATCAAAAAAAAGTGCGGCAGGAGTTCTCATTTAATTACCCGGCTCTCTTGATCATGATAAAGCACCCCGTGAAGCCAGCCCAGGAGATAACCTAATAAATTTTGGCTGATCCTTTTTTCTCCCATTAATTGTCTGGCATATTCAGCATAAGCACCTGTTTTCGAAGGAATGAGAAGGTGGTTTAGATCCGGAAATATCTTAAGAGTAACGGCTTTATCGAGTTCCTCCAGCCTACGGTAAAGCTTTCGGGCATGATGAGGGAAAACTTGTTTGTCTTTTCCGCCATTGATGATTAGAACTGAGGCCTTTATTTTATCGAGGACAGATAAAGGCTCATAACTAACAAAGGATCGAAGCCACTTGAGTTGAGGCTCGATCTGGGGTCTAAGCCTTTCCTCAATTTCTTTCTCGACTGGTTCGCCTCTAATAATCTTCAACACATTTTCATAACTCGCCCTGAATTTCTCCTTCTCTTCCTCAGACAGCTCCATGGAGTCAAGCACAAAATTAAATTGTTCCCTGAGTACCTTATCTCCTGCCTCTGCTGTTCCAGCCATGAGAACAATGGCTCTTATTTTTGGATCCTCAGCAGCTACACGGGGAGCAATTATTCCTCCCTCAGAATGACCGATGAGAGCAATCCCATCATCTAAAATATCGTCTCTTGTTCTTAAATAGCTAACTCCAGCTTTAACATCCTGGATTAGATCTTCCTGACCTGCCTCCGTGAAATTTCCTTCACTCTTTCCTACACCACGGTCATCATACCTTAAAACAGCTATGCCGTTTTCACTTAGCCGGTGTGCGATTTGCTTAAAAATCCCGAATTTCAACCCACCCTGTCCAACCGAATCCTCATTCCTATCCTGAGGACCAGAACCAGAGATCAGTATGGCAGCAGGGTGTTTGGAACTATTATCCTTGGGAATAGTTAAAGTCCCCGCTAATTTTATTTTACCCGAAGGAAATGAAACTTCTTCCGAGATATACTTCTCTGAGGTTATTTTAGGGGAAAGTATCTCTTTTGTCTTTAAATCAACATAGTCTTGGTGATAAACATCCATGGCTGCGAAAGGATAAGAAACTTTAAATACATTCTCTTTATCAGCCCAGATATAGCCTCCGTTTGCTCCAGCCAGATCTATAAAATATCTTTCAGTTTTTATTTCTTTTTCCTGCCAGGTTAGAGTATCTTCCCCTTCTCTTTCTATAGTAATGGGAAATAAAAGTGGTTCATCAATGTATTGATTTCCCCAGGATTTTGTAAGAGCATAAAGCTTTTTTTTCTGCTGGTGCTTAATTTTCTTGACTAATAGTAGATTGTCTACAAGAGGATTTTCAGTTGAAAAAATTATATCAGGTGAAAATGGAAATTCTTTTCTTATTATTTTTTATCCTTGTTTGAGTAAGACCTTGATTTTGCCCGCCTCAACTTTACCTTCTAATTCCACTTCTTCATCATTAACCTTACCTTTTAACATGGCCTCTTTTAAATTCCAGTCCAGAGATAGCCTCTCTTCGAACTGGAAATTGAGGCTCACTTGACCTACTGCCTGCTGTGTTTCACCTTTAATTAAAATATCTTCTTCCGCTTCCTGGAGGCTGTAAAAGCCCTTTCCGACTTTACTACCTTGAACAATCAACTCATGGCCTGTTCCTTCCTGAATTTCCTTTCCTTCAGGCGGCTCTTCTTTTTTTAGCCTTTCTGCATAGACTTCTATACTCTGGGAAGGGATAGAAATAGATTCAATATATCCTCGTTCATCTGTAAGCAATTCAATATTCAATCCTGCCAGAATGAGATTAAAGAGGCGATCATTCTCACTATCAGGTACTACCCTCAAGGTGACTTCCAGCTGAGGAACAATATAGGCTGGAATTGTCATTTTTTCTTTGCCAAGGCTTTTTACCTTTTTGGCTAAAGCAACATAGGGAGAAAAAATTCCGTTGGGCAAAAATAATGCATCAGGAGAAATCTTGGATGTCATTTCTGTTGTCTGTTCTCCGACCTTAATTTTGTTCTTTACTTCTTCCCGGGTCACTATGCTCTCAATTTCTTGACTTACACCTCTCACTTCTCCCTTAAAATAAAACCGTAATGGCTTGAATTCCTTATCTAACTCAATGGTCATAAGCTCTGTAATCAGACTAATCGGCTTAATCCATTCCCCATTGGCTGTAAGGACAAATTTATCTGCCTGCTCACTCCACTCATACTCTTCATAACCTGCTTCCTCTCCGATAAAGTAGAGGAATATTTTATTCTTATTCTCAGATTGGGGAGCATTTTCTGGTTCTTGACTGAAAAGGAAAATGAAAATGAGAAATAAAATGAAAATTATGACGATTAATTTCTTAGCCATCTTTTCCTCCGAAAAATTCTTTAAAAATACTCATCTCTATATACCTTCCAGGTTTCAACTTTATTCAAAATTTATGCGTAAATGGGGACAGGCCCCTTTTTTTTAAGGCCCTTTTTATTCTAAAGCGCAACCATAAACACAAATCTTATACCACAAAAAATTTGAACTCAAAAGCTAGAAGAAAAGATTTTGGGAAATAGACTAAAATCGAGTGATTGCTTCTTTACTTTATCTTGGTGGCAGTTAAATCGCCGCCTGGATTATGCACGGAAAGACCGGTTATCGTGCCGCTGCTATCAACGTTAAAGCTAAGACTAATGTTCTTAGCCATACCCAGATGATAGCCCGCAAACTCAGTGCCGGACACCGGCATAAAAGGAACTGAAACCTCTTGAATACCCATTAAGGGGCCCACACCGATGTTCATCTTATTGCGCCAGTACAAACTGAAATAGATACTTCCTTTCTCTCCCTTGAGCTGAACCTGTGTCATCACCGCATCTTTGCCGCCATAATCTGAAGGCAAGGTGCCAGAAACCTTCACTTCCTGAATCTCCCCTGTTCTTTCCTTGTATCTTCGAATTCTCATCTCTATAAGCTGACGGACCCGCTCCAGCCGTCTTCCTTTATCTTGAAGAACATTCTCAAAAGGTTTGTAATCACCCTTTAAGGCGGCTTCAAAAACGGATACGGAGAGTCTATTCAAATCTTTAAAAAGACCTGGAGAGGCCTTTTCTGGAAAAAACAGCGCATTAATGGCATCCTGCCCCTTTGCCTTGATTGTTAGCTTTCCGCTTTCGATGTCTGCTTCAAGATGTCCCCCGCTTGAAAGGCCATATGTCCCCTCAAACTTACGAAGCTTTTCCATATCTAATGTAATTACCGAAGGCGGAATAACAACATCTCCCCCAAAAGCAAGAGCTTCAATTTTGTCTCTAATCGGCCCGAAAAGAGCTCTTCTACCGTAACTCTGATTGCAGAAAAGAATCGTGACCAAATCAGCATCGATGTAACGGCGGATTTCTGCACTGTTACCAAGATCACTGCCCCCATCATGCTGGATGAGGATACCACGCTCAGTTTTCAACACATCCCAGCCATAACCATAGTCATTTAAAAATGGCCGGAATATTTTTTTCTTGGCCTCAGCCGAAAGAATCTTATCCCCCTTGAGTGCCAGATGCCATTTATACATATCTCCGGTTGTTGATAGTATTCCTCCATTTCCCAGAAGGTTCCAGTATGGATATGGCTTGGCAAGGGGAATCCCGTTATCCTTTTCTCCCACATACCAGTGGGCTACTACTTTCTTTTCCCACTTGGGTAATCTGTACCCTGTGAATTTCATCCCAGCCGGCTCGAATAAATGCTCATAAAGGTACTCTTCGTATCCCTTCCCTGAAACCTTCTCAATAACTGCTGCTAACAAGCTGTAACCAGCATTGGAGTACTCAAAACGTTCACCCGGCTTATAAAGAAGTGGAGTATCAAGGATTTTTCTAGCAGTCTCATCCCGCTTCGCCGTCTCATAATCCATTCCTGTATAGTTTATCACTCCCGAAGTGTGGGTCAGTAAATGATGGAGGGTTATTGTTTCTTTTTCCTCTGGAACCTTTTCGAAGAATTTTGTTATACGATCCTCTGTGCTCAATTTCCCCTGCAACTCCAATTTCATGATCCCAGCAGCGGTGAATTGTATGGTAATTGAGCCAGTGCTGAACACAGTTTCAGATGTATTGGGAATATTCTCAG
>CAYUXD010000167.1:0-5779 GCA_964448655.1 uncultured Eubacteriales bacterium | reverse complement strand
ATGTCCTATTTGTGCCACGCAAAAATGTCCGGTTTTTGAAAAATGAGTTAAGGTTATCCTTTCAGATTTTTTGGAAGGAGAGCCTTAATGAGAGAGGACATTATTGCATGGCGTTGACAGGCTAGCCAATTCATTTGACAATATTTCTGATTTAATGTATAAGAAAAATTAACCGAAATGAAAGACAGAAAAAAAATAATAATAACACTCAGGGGGTTAAACCCTCCTCCCAAATAATCCCGCCTTTCTGCTTTTTTTTATCAAAAATTTTTGATCACAAATTCTGAAAAAGCGTACAGGTAAAAAAGCGCTCTAATTCTAAGACAAAAAGATAAATAGATCTTAAATAAAAACAAGGAGGTGTCGATGAAAACATGGGTTAAGATTTCAGCCTTGGGACTTTTGGCTGCATTCATGTTAGCCATGGGTTTCAAGAAAGGCTTATTGAAATTGAATAAAAAAGCATGAATGTCTTTAATTACAAAACAACAAAGAAGGAGACTAATATGAAAAATTTATCAAAACTTTTCGTTATGGTTATGGTTATAACCCTTGTCTTTGCAGGATGCAGTAAGAATCCAGTCCAGGAGATGAATAATGCAGAGGCAGCGATAAATGCGGTGGTGAAGGATGGAGCCGATACCTATGCGAAAGAAGAGCTCAAAAAACTTCAAGATGAGCTGGCTGCTGCGAAAGTGGAAGTAGAGACCCAGAGCAAAAAGCTCATTAAGAAGTATGGAAAGACGAGAGAGATGCTCACGAAAATAACTGCAGATGCCGCAGCTCTCAAAACGACCGTAGCCGCAAAGAAAGAGGAAGCCAAAAACAATGCCCTTTCAGCTCAGAATGAAGCAAAAGTTGCTCTTGAGGAAGCAAAGGCGTTGTTAGAAAAAGCACCGAGAGGCAAAGGAACACGAGCTGATATAGCTGCCTTCACAGCAGATACGCAGACTCTGGAAGGCTCTCTCGCCGAAGTTCAACAGGCCCTTGACAATGAGGATTATCTGGGTGCTGCTGATAAGGCCAGAGTCATCAAAGAGAAGGCTTCAGCCATATCTATCCAGATAAAACAAGCAATGGAGAAGGTAAAGATAAAGTAGGCAGCGGGTTCCGATCCAGTGAGGAATCTAGTCATAGCTGTCTGCTTGATTCTCAGCCTTTCTACCCTCGGATGTAAAGCTCCACCAGTCCCTCCAGAGGCTAAAAAAGCAGAGATGCAGGAGCAAAGCCTCTGGAGGGAAGGTGCACCTGTGTATGCCAAAGAAGACTTTGACAGATACAGGGTGATTTACTGGAAGGCAAAGAGGGAGCTTTCAAAAGAAAACGCGAAGTTTGTCTGGTTCAGAGATTATAAGGAAATCACATCCGCATTCAACATTGTCTTGACGAGGGGAGAAGAGCTGCAGGGGAAGGTACGGAAACTGAAGGAGAAAAAATCTGAGAGCATTGCTGTCCAACTCAATAATTTTAAAAGGAGAATCACTGGTCTCCAGAGACTCACCCTTCAAATGAATGAAGGCAAGCCCATAAGGCTGATTCTCACAAGGGCTGAGCTGATGTTCAGAGAGGCAAGTCTCCTCTATCAGAGAGGAACATTGGATAAGGCCGAAGAAAAGCTGAAGAGTTTGTCCGTTTCTGTAAAAGATGCGGAGGCTATGGTTCTTCTGGTGCTTGATCGATATGTCGATCAAGTCCAAATAGCAAAGTGGAGAAAATGGGCTGAAGATACAATTTTTGAATCCAAGAACAAGAGTATCGCGGTGGTCATTGTGATTAAAATTGATCAGAAATTGAGGATATATAAGAAAGGAAAACTTCTCTCATCCTATGAGATTGGCCTGGGTCCCAATGGTTTCAATGATAAGCTTCATGCAGGCGATCGAGCTACTCCGGAAGGCAGATACAGAATCATTAATAAGCTTCCTTCAAGCCGTTATTACAAAGCACTGCTGATAGACTACCCTAATGAAGAAGACAAGAGAAAATTTGAACAGGCCAAGATAAAAGGTCATGTACCACCAGGAGTAAGAATTGGAGGTCTGATAGAGATACACGGCGGGGGGAAACATTTAACGACCGATGGGTGTATCTCGCTTGAGAATAAAGATATGAACGCACTCTATAGTCTCGTTGAGGTAGGAACGCCGGTCACCATCGTAGGGGCTCTCAATGACTTAAATGAAATCTTCCTGATGAATAAAGACCACTGACAAATGTTTAAAAAGAAATTATTTCCAATCACCTGTATTATCCTTGGTACTTTATTGCTCATTTTCATATCTTTAGAGATAGCCGGATATCTAATCGCTAACAAATCAAGCAGCCAATGGAAGAACGTTTCTAAGGAAAATAATCCGGGACAGATTGGGTGGGGGGAAACATCTTCGATGAATAATAACTTGAGGAGAAGGATAGCAAATCTTTCTCCGAGGGAACTTTACATAGTTATAGATACGGCTAATAACATCCTCTTTCTCAAAAAGGGGGAGCAAATCATTAGAAAAGCCGTAATATCATGCGGAAGCGGAAATATCCTTAGTGAGCCAGGAGCAGGGAGAAAATGGATCTTCGATACTCCAAAAGGAGAATTTTTTGTCAAATCAAAAATAAAGAACCCGTACTGGATAAAACCCGATTGGGCTTTTATCGAAGAGGGCAAGGACGTTCCAGATGATTTAAAGGACAGGATTGAGGCGCATTTTCTGGGAGAGTATGCCCTTGCGTTTGGCGATGGATATTTCATCCACGGGACTCTTTACACCAGGCTCCTGGGCAGGAACGTCACCCATGGCTGCATCAGAGTGGGAGATGAAGATTTGAAGCATCTATACCTGGCCGCTTCAATCGGCACAAAAATATACATTTTTTGATATGCTCCCAAGATTGATATCTCTATTTATCGTCTTCGCCATTCCCGCAAACATCCTAGGGTATTGCAATGCTTTAAATAATTCTGAAAAGCTTCTACTTGAATCAGAGCTCACCCTCGCCAAAAAGCCAAATCTCTACTTTATCTTTGATCTCAGAAACAAAAGTATCTGCATAAAAACAAGAGGAATCCTGTTAAGGGAATGGGAGATAAGAAAAGTGAGATATTGGGGAAATCCAGTTGCCGTAAAGCCTATTGCCCTGACAGAAAAGATTGCCATATTACCGCCAAAGAGAGATAGCATAAAACCTGAAGACAGCGATGAAGACGAGAAATATGAATTAAAGGCGTTGGAGTTGAATGATATGCCTTCAAGCTATACCCTCTCTTTGACAGGAGATATCTTTTTGTGTGTCAAGCCAGAGGCAAAAGGCTGGATTTCGATTTTCCCCATCGCTTTGTCTACCCTGAGATGGTACATACTTCTACCACTTAAGACAGTATGGTTTTCTGTTAAAAAGAAATCGTTTACCTCGATCGAAATTGTCTTGAATGATAATAAGAGGGAGTCCCAAGCCCTTTATTGGGCGTTCACAGAGGGGATGGAGTGTATAATATTCTGAATCCAGACAAGAGGCTGATTACAGGGATTCATCAATAATCAGCGAACTACAAGAGGAGTTTCCTGTGTCAGAGAGAGAAAGGTGGGCCACCCGAATCGGCCTAGTGCTGGCCATGGCAGGGAATGCCGTGGGGTTAGGGAATTTTCTGCGATTTCCCAGACAGGTTGCGCTCAACGGTGGCGGCGCTTTTATGATTCCCTACTTTTGTGCCTTTATCCTGATGGGAATTCCCTTGATGTGGCTAGAATGGACAATGGGCAGATACGGAGGTCAGTTCGGGCATTCGACGACAGCCGGGCAGTTCGATGCGATGTGGAAGAATAGATGGGCAAAGTATATAGGATCGATTGGCATATCGATTCCTATGCTCTTCGCCATGTATTATATCTACATCGAATCATGGACACTCGCCTATTCCTTTTTCTCTATGACAAAAAAATATTTCGGTATCGCGGAAATGGAAAAGATGAATACTTTTTTGCAGAGCTTCCAGGGCGTGAGTCAAAGTGGAGAATTTTTCTCTTCAATTGTTGCGGCCATATTTTTCTGGCTCATAACACTTATCCTAAACATCTGGGTCATAGGGAGGGGAATCTCTCGAGGCATTGAAAGACTGGCAAAGATTGCCATGCCTCTTCTGTTCTTATTCGGAATCATTTTAGTCATCAGAGTCTTGACCCTGGGAACTCCTGATCACAGATACCCTGATAGGAATGTTATGAGCGGGTTTGCTTACATGTGGAATCCAAATTTTTCTAAATTAACCGATTTTTCCGTATGGCTCGCAGCTGCCGGGCAGATCTTTTTTACCCTTTCCATCGGAACAGGGACCATCCAGACATACGCATCCTACTTGAGAAAGGACGATGATTGTGTTTTGACCGGATTATCCACCTCGGCAACAAATGAATTTGCTGAGGTGGTTTTAGGAGGCTCTATTGCCATTCCCATTTCCGTGGCCTTTTTTGGACTCACCACAACACAGCTAATTGCCAGACAGGGCTCTTTTGACCTGGGCTTTGTGGCCATGCCCATCATTTTCCAGAAGCTTCCCCTCGGCTTTTTTTTTGGGGCGATGTGGTTCATTCTCCTCTTCTTTGCAGGGATAACTTCATCGGTAGCCTTGACATCGCCGCTTATGGCCTTATTGAGGGAAAAATTTGGAATTCCTAGAGCACGTGCGGCGAAAGTAGTCGGGTTGATTCTCTTTGTACTCGGACTGCCCGTTATTTTCTTCTTGAAATACGGTTACATGGACCAATACGATTTTTGGATTGGAACCATTCTGCTTGCCTTTCTGGCCCTATGCGAGACCTTGGTGTTCGTCTTTGCCTTTTCCAGGCCCAGGGTTTTGGGATCAGGAGTGAAAAACCGCTTACTGGGATACATGAAATTTGGCCTGGACGCTGGCTGGGAAGAAATGAGCAGAAGCGCTGAAATCAAGATCCCCAGAGTCTTCTATTACATTCTGAAATACTTAGTTCCCTTATTCCTTATCGTCTTATTCTGCGGCTGGCTCTGGCAGGATCTAAGGAGTGAGACGTCAGTAGTTTTGATGAGGGGAATAGAGTCGCAACACAGGCTCTTCCGGTGGGTCGCTCGATTGACCATCATCGGAGTAATCCTGGGAGTTGGATTCCTCGTGAAATTGGCTTGGAGAAGAAGGGAATGAACATTGGAGGTTGGATTTTTTTGGTCGTGGGGTGGGGACTTGTCACAGCCTTGATTGCTCTCTGTTACTACAGGATCTTTAAGAAGAAACCCTGAGCGCTTTTATCAGCAAAATCTCCGAGCTTATCTTTATTTATGCTGCATAGAATCTAATGGATTATCAATTCTCATCTGTATTTTCCTGCATTCTTTTCTGACTTTGACGTAAGGAATAGATAGTCGTAATCAACAAGGTCAATATGGTGATGGGAATGACAAACACCATCATCACCATACTGAACACAGGCAATGTTTTATGGTGAGCGGAGTGGAAAATGAGATACACTATGTAAGCCAAATAATAGAACAGAAAGAGCATGCCTTCCCACCGGGCAATGATTCTTCCAGTGAAAAAAATAGGGAAACAGGCAATGGCGACTACTATCATTACCGGTATATCGAACCGAAGAGCAGCAGCAGTGACATCCAGGCCTTCTGGTGAGAGAAGGCTCGAAAGGCCGAGTACTCCGAGAATGTTGAATATGTTGCTGCCGACCACGTTTCCTACAGCGATATCCTGGAAGCCCCGAATGGAGGCAACCACCGATGTAGCCACTTCTGGGAGAGACGTCCCTGC
>CAYUXD010000166.1:0-5812 GCA_964448655.1 uncultured Eubacteriales bacterium | reverse complement strand
GTAGGATGGATTAAATGTCTGAGCTCATCTTGCGCATCTTGCGTTGACTTGGTAAATTACCGATGGTAATATGGACGATTCATAATGAAAAAAACCGTCATTCGTTTTTCCTTGTTATTCCTGCTTTCTTTTGTTTTTCTTTATTTTTTCTTCCGAAAAGTTGAATGGAATGAAGTTTTAGGCTACCTGACAACTGTCAATCTTAAATATTTTATAATCCTCATCATCATCACTCCAATCCACTTTATAACCCGTGCTATCAGGTGGGAATACCTCCTTAAGCACGAGAAAAAGAAAGTCAAATTTTCAAATCGGTTTTCTAGCTATGCCATCGGTTTTACGGTGTCCTTTATTTTTCCAGGAAGATTGGGAGAACTGGTCAGGCCCTTATACGTTGCCCAGAAGGAAAAAATGCGTAAAGGATTTGTTGTGGGTACGATCGTGGTGGAGAGGACTTTTGATATAATGATAATGTGCTTTTTGCTGGGGCTTTTTATTCTTTCTAAACCTCTTTATCCTTCCTATTTTCAGGCGAGAGAGAAGGCCTATTCGAATCTTCAGCTGTGGGGGATAATAGGGGTAGCTGTTGCTCTTTTTGTTTTTGCTGTTGCTCTTTTTCTTTATTTTTTCAGAGAAAAAGCTCTCTCGATAATTACTTTTTTCCTGAAATCCGTTCCTCATAGAGTCTCCCATAAAATCCTTGATGTTTTCGGGGAGTTTATTCAGGGTTTGAAATTTTTTCATTCTATCGCAAATTTGCTTGTGTT
This sequence comes from uncultured Eubacteriales bacterium, assembly GCA_964448655.1. GTDB lineage: Bacteria > Acidobacteriota > Aminicenantia > Aminicenantales > Aminicenantaceae > SOIV01. Next base: position 5,045 of record CAYUXD010000166.1, on the reverse strand, counting down.
CATATTTTTATCCTTTGTTGTCTGGCTGGGCATTATTTTTTATTATTGGCTTTTCTTTATCGCTTATGGTATTTCATTTCCTTACTTTTTTATTATTCCTTACGTTTTTTTGACAATGGTAGGAGCATCCATTCCGACGCCTGGCATGGCGGGAGGATTCCATTACTTCAGTATGGTCGGGATGACTTCTTTCCTCGATATCGCCAAGAGCCAGGCCGTGGGGATGACGATAGTTATCCATGCTATCCAGCTTGTGGTGACTTGCTTGATAGGATATGCTATATTATGGAAAGAGGGCATATCGCTGTTTCAGTTAAAAAAATTAGGAGAAGTTGCTGACGAATGAAGTGTCCCTACTGTGAACATCCAGAGAGTAAGGTCATTGATTCCCGGGAAAGCAAAAATGGCCTATCGATACGCCGCCGACGAGAGTGTCTTTCCTGCAAGAAAAGATTTACGACATATGAGAGAATCGAAGAAATTCCCTACATGGTTATAAAAAAAGACGGAAGACGTCAGCCCTTTGATAGCCAAAAGCTCCTCAGGGGCTTGCTGAAAGCGTCCGAGAAAAGACCTGTTCCTTTACAGAAGCTTGAAGAAATCGTCGAAGAAATCGAAAGCAAACTGCACGAGGGACCAGAAAAGGAAATGAAAGCCTCGAAGATTGGACAATTCGTGATGAAGAGGCTCAAGGCGCTGGATAAGGTTGCCTATGTCCGGTTTGCTTCAGTTCACCGGGAATTCAAGGATGTTTTGGAGTTCAAAGAAGAATTAGAATCTATTTTAAGAGAAAAGTAGATTGCAGAAGAGAGGGCAGAGAGCGAAAGCTTCCTCGAGAATAGTAATTGAAGAGGAAGATATATATAAGAGAGAGGGAGGTTTTTTCTGGACAAATACAGGTGTTTTTTATGAAAATCAAGAAGACGGAGGAATAAATCCGGAGGAAAATTATGGCTGAAAAGAATGGGAACAACAAAGATGAAATCGAAGATATCTCGGAAATTAAAGATAAAAAAATCCAGATTCCAAAGGAGTTACCCATTCTTATGCTGAGGGATATCGTTGTTTTTCCCTATATGGTAATTCCTTTATTCGTCGGCAGGGATAAATCAAAGAAGGCAATTGATCATGCGCTTGCCTCACACCGGATGATTCTTCTCCTGACTCAAAAGCGCATGGAAACCGAAGAGCCCAAAAGGGAAGATATCTATGAAGTAGGCACAGTAGCTTTAATCATGAGGATGCTGAAGCTCCCGGATGCAAGAGTGAGAATTTTAGCTCAGGGTCTTGTCCGGGCAAAAATAACGGGCTTAGATGAGGAGAAGCCTTATTATTCGGCAGGGGTAGAAGTGATTAATGAGCCTGAAGAAGCGGCGAAATCTATTGAAATCGAAGCATTGGTGCGGAATGCTCGCACCGGGCTGGAGAAGGCTTCTTCCTTAGGAAAAGATATTCCTCCTGAGGTTATGATCCTTGCCTCTAATATCGAGGAGCCAGGCAGGTTGGCTGACCTGACTGCGGCCAACCTGGAGTTAAAGGTTAATGAAGCTCAGCGCATTTTAGAGATAGCTGACCCTGCCGCCAGGCTAAAGAAAGTTTATGAGCTCTTAACCAGAGAGCTCGAGCTTCTGGATATCCAGTCTAAAATCAGCAGCGAAGCCAAAGGGGAGATGGACAAGCTCCAGAAGCAATATTTCCTGAGGCAGCAGATGAAGGCAATCCAGAAAGAGCTGGGAGAGGGGAGTGAGATTCAGGACGAGATCAAAAGCTATCAGGATCAATTGAAAAAGTTAAAAATCTCCCAGGAAGTCCGGGAAGAACTGGAAAAACAGATCAAACGCCTCTCGCAGATGCATCCTGAGTCAGCCGAAACAGCTGTTGTGCGCAATTATCTGGATTGGATGTTTGCTCTTCCCTGGAACAAAAGCACGGTTGATAATTTAGAGCTCAAATCAGCCAAGGTAATTTTGGATGAAGACCATTATGGACTCGACAAGCTTAAAGAAAGGATCCTTGAATATTTGGGTGTGAGGAAACTTTCCAAAAAGACAAAAGGTCCTATTCTTTGTTTTGTCGGACCTCCCGGGGTGGGAAAGACTTCTCTCGGCCGCTCCATAGCCAGGGCTATGGGAAGAAAATTTATCCGCATTTCTCTCGGGGGAGTCAGGGACGAAGCAGAGATTAGAGGACACAGAAGGACATATGTCGGGGCTTTGCCCGGAAAGATCATTCAGGGATTGAGGAGAGTTGGCTCTAATAACCCAGTGTTTATGATGGATGAAGTTGATAAAATAGGTGCTGATTTCAGGGGCGATCCTTCCTCCGCTCTTCTTGAGGTCCTGGATCCCGAGCAAAATTATTCCTTTAGAGACCACTATTTGGGCGTTCCCTTTGACCTCTCCAAGGTTATGTTCATCACCACTGCCAATTTTCTTGATCCAATCCAGCCTGCGTTCCGGGACAGGATGGAAATTCTCCGACTTCCAGGCTATACCGAGGAGGAAAAACTGCAGATTGCTCTTCGCCACCTCGTGCCAAAGCAGATAGAGGAAAATGCGCTCGACGAGAAGTTGATCTCTTTTACTCCAGGAGCCATTAAAAAAATTATCTCTCTCTACACGAGGGAAGCCGGAGTAAGAAATCTTGAGAGGGAGATTGCCTCAGTTTGCCGCAAGGTCGCCCGAAAAGTCGCTGAAGGGAAGAAGAAGCTGACCAGAATCGTTTCCAAGGGTCTTGAAAGCTACCTCGGACCTTCAAAAGTATTTAAGGACCAGCTTCTGAAAAAGGATCAGGTTGGAGTGGCTACGGGCTTAGCCTGGACAGCCGCAGGAGGCGAGATACTTTTTGTGGAAACCACCAAAATGAAGGGCAAGGGAGCGTTGTCGCTGACAGGATCGTTAGGTGATGTGATGAAAGAGTCGGGTCAAGCAGGCTTGAGTTATGCCAAGGCCCATGCTGATGAGTTGGGCATTAAAAGCAATGTTTTTTCTCAAAACGATTTTCATATTCACATCCCCGAGGGGGCAATACCCAAAGATGGCCCTTCGGCTGGAGTTACTATTGCCACTTCCCTCATTTCGGTCTGCACTGATATGAAGGTTAAGTGGGATGTCGCCATGACAGGAGAGATTACTCTAAGGGGCAATGTGCTTCCAGTAGGAGGCGTTAAAGAAAAGGTTTTGGCTGCGCAGCGGGCGGGAGTGAAGACACTGATTTTGCCCGCAGCGAATAAAAAGGATTTGGTCGATATACCAAGAAAGGTTAAAAAAGAGATGCAGTTTATTTTTGTCGAGGAAATGAACGAAGTTTTTAAGCATGCTCTGGTAAAAAACGCAACCAATAAACCCAAATCCTGACCCCATTAAAAAAAGGGGACAGGCTACTTTTTTTATTAAAGCGGACCACATTAAAAGAAATGTAATAAGCTATTTTTTTGATGCATCCTTTCTTCTTGTCCTTCTCTTTTAAACAAAAAAGTAGCCTGTCCCCTTTTTTCTATCTTGACAAAAAGAACAAAATTTTATAATTCAATAGACAACGAAAAATCCATACGCCCTGGAAGGAGGGTCTAATGTCAAAAAGAACCTTCATTCTTCTCTCTTTAATTTTTTTGATCTCCTCCAGTCTTTGGGCAGGTGGATGGAACAATACTCTAATGGGATGTAGAGCCATAGCTCTGGGAGGGGCTTTTGTGGGGATTGCCGATGACCCGAGTGCTATTTTCTATAATCCTGCTGGCTTGGTTTTTCAGAGGAATAATTTAAATTTTTCCATTAATGGTTTTTATATTTGGCCAGATCATGAATATATCGTTCCTACTGGATCAAAAACTCAAAGCAAATACAACGTCTCTTTGCCTCAGATCTTTCTCTCTTACAGGACAAGTGAAAAGCTAACTTTGGGATTTGGAATTTATGTTCCTTACGCAGGGGGAGGGGTTGATTGGAAAGAAGGAGAGCCGGGTTATCCTTTTAAGGTAGGTGAGGATGAATATTCTCGTTTTAAATCTACTATGGGCATTTATACCTTGACTCCGACCCTGGCCTATCAATTTAGCGAGAAATTATCTATCGGCTTCAACTTGAATTTTTACCGTGCCGTATTAAATGTCGATGCGCTAATGGATCCCGATACTCTTGTGGTTTCAGAAGAGAGTGGCTCAGCTATTTCAGCGGGTTTTGGTCTTATGTTCAGGCCAACAGAGAGAGTCGGGATTGGATTGAGCATAAGAGGGCCTTCCAGGATGGAGCTTTCTGGGGAAACAAGGATCACTCAGCCACAGACTATCCCGGGTTTTGGAACCGGGCCAGTTGAGCTAAGAGGCGATTCGGAGACGAGTTTCAACCTTCCCTGGGATATTGAACTGGGATTCTCGTACAAAATATCCGAAAATTTCCTCTTTTCCACCAGCGCTCAATATACCATGTGGTCACGGCTCCAGAAGGTGGATAAAATGGTTAAAGACCTCCCTTATGGGACGCCCGATATCGAATATGAAGAAGCTATGAATTTTAAGAACATCCTAATTTTGAGGGGGGGAGTGGAATACGCCTTTCCGCAGGGAGTTTTCCTCCGTGCAGGCTTGGGATATGATCGCTGCGCTACGCCTGATTCAACTCTCGACTGCAAAAACATAGATGTTGACAAGCTCACCATATTAGGGGGGATTGGCTATAGGACAGGTAGGACGCAGATTGATTTCGTTTACGCTTATGCCATCGGAAAGGAGCGGGAAAAGGATACTGCAGAGCGGTACAACCTCAATGTTTTTATTATGGGTTTAGGAGTTAGCTTTTCCTTTTAATTATTTGTAGGGGTTTAATTTATTAAACCCACCTTTTCATATTAAGATCAAAAATGTGGGCTTGATGAATCAAGCCCCTACAAAGAAAAAATCGCCTTTGAAAACGATCTCAGCCGGGCCGGTTTGATAAACATTTTCTTTTTCCCACTCTACAGTCAAGTGCCCCATACTGGTTCTCACCTTAACTTTTTTACTGGTCAGGTTCTTCAATATAGAAGCCACAGCCGCCGCGCAGGCGCCA
>CAYUXD010000165.1:0-5818 GCA_964448655.1 uncultured Eubacteriales bacterium | reverse complement strand
TCCTTTGATTTGCTATTTTTGTTTTCCAGGCTTCTTTGCGATGACCGGGAATGGTATGTCTGTTTTAGATCCACTTTTAAGGAATTGGAACTTAGACACAGAATTTACTTGTTTTCACGGTCACAATGACATATATAAAAATAAGTGCTATTTAATGTCAAGAGCGATGTATTTTAAAACCGTAAAAAATACAAATCCTAAGGAGGGACTATGGATTTTAAAAAATTAAAAGAAAGACTGGCTAAATTGGATACGGCTTGCATTTATGATGTAAATAAAAAGTTGAGGGTAATGGATCCTGAAATACGTCCTGTTAATCAGGGTATAAAAATGATAGGCATCGCCCGAGCCGTTCATTGTAAACGCGATTTTCTTTCTGTTCTCAAGGCTCTGCATGATTCAAGTGAAGATGAGGTTTTGGTGATCGGCGCAGAAGGAGATAAAATAGCTTTTGTAGGTGAATTATTCGCACTCGAAGCTCAAAGGAAAAAGCTGGCAGGGATAGTCGTAGATGGCGCTTGCCGCGATATAAAAGGAATACGCAATATCAATTTTCCTGTTTACTCCAGGTATATTACTCCTATGGCAGGAACAGCCTCTAAGATTTTTCCAGCACAAGAGAAAGTAAATTGCGGCGGAGTATCTGTTTCACCAGGGGATATCATTGTTGGGGATGATGATGGAATAATTGTCATGAGCGAGAAGGAAGCGGCAGAAATTTTAGATACCGCTCAAAACATTCAAATAATAGAAAAGAAAGTAATAGAGAAGATGGAGGCCGGCAAAAGTCTGACTGAAATGCTTAATTTTTTTGATCACTATGCAAAAATAGATAATAATCAAGAGAGCCAGCTAATATTTACAATCTAGGTTGCTTAAATCAGCTTCATAAATATTTTGTATTCGTTTTGATTCAAAAATTTTATTTTATGGACTTGATTCATGTAGGGGCTTGATTCATCAAGCCCTTCAATATTCAAGCAAGGAGGAAAAATGAAAAAATTAATGCTTCTACTAGCTATTGCTTTGCCTTTAATTCTAATAACTTACTGTTGCGAGCTTACCCCTGATATCAAGAAGGTAGAAAACGAGATTAAGGATATTCTCGACCAACAAAAGATATCATGGAATGAAGAAAATATAGAGGGATTCATGGAATATTACTGGAATTCGGAAAAATTCACGTTCCAATCTGGAAACAAAAGGCTTCATGGCTGGGATGCACTGCTTTCGAGGTATAAAGAGAGTTATTCAGGGGAAAAATGGGGAAAATTGGACTTTACTGATATAGAAATTAAAGTTTTGTCAAACGATATCGCTTATGTTTTGGGCCGATGGCAACTTCTGTATGAAGATTCTTCTGAAGAAGGATTATTTACGATTATATTCCTGCGGATGCCCGAAGGCTGGCGAATAGTCCATGATCATACGTCCTGAAGAGATATCATTCTTACTTCTTAGTTGGTTGAGGATTCAGGTTTTATCCGGTATTTCTCAAACCAGGCGATAAGATAAAGCTGTTGAAGGAGTATGTGAGAAGGGCGCCTCCAGCCGTGGTATTCATCAGGCATTCGGACGAGGAGGGTTTCCTTTTTAAGTTTTTTCAAAGCACGGTAGTATTCTTCACTTTGACTTATCGGGGTTCTCAGGTCCGCCTCCCCGGTCATGACCATTGTTGGCGTAGTTACGTTTGCGACATAATGAAGAGGTGAACGCACAGCATATTCCATCGGATCTTCCCAAGGATATTTTCTGAATTGTCTGTACCAATCCGAACCATCAGTTATTCCCACGAATGAATGCCAGTTGATTACTGGTCTCATCGATACTGCTGCTCTGAAGCGGTCGGTATGTCCGACAATCCAGGCTGTAAGGACTCCACCGCCGCTTCCTCCGCAGACAAACAGGTTATCCTCGTCTATGAATCCCTTGGCTATAGCTGCATCCACGCCAGCCATCAGATCATCATAGTCTTTCCCAGGATAAGAAAATTGAATACCATTAACAAAGTCCTGCCCGTATCCAGTGCTTCCTCTCGGATTCATGTATAAAAGCGCATACCCGCTTGCAGCAAAATTCTGCCAGGCCCAGCTAAAACTTACCGAATACATTGCCCAAGGACCGCCGTGGATATAAAGAATCATCGGGTATTTTTTATTTGCCTCAAATTCAGCAGGTTTTATAAGCCAGCCCTGTAAATCAAGTCCATCAGGGGATTTAAACCACAATTCTTCAACCTCTCCGAGTTTTACATTTGCCAGAACATCCTCATTGACATCGATAAGTTTTTTAATATTCTCCGGCTGGCGAAGGTCGAGCGTGACCAGATATGCAGGTTTGTGAAAAGTGGAAAGCGTGGTTGCCACCTGGCCGTTTTTTGCTATCGATAGCTCGGATAAATAATGGACACCATTTGTTATTTTTCTAATTTTGTGGTTTGTAGAAACAAAATAAAAGTTAGATACTCCTTTCTCGCGCATGAGATAATAGAGTCCAGAGCCATCAGCAGCCCAGGTAATGCTTGAAGGTGAATCGGGAAGGTCTGTGGCCAGGGTATGCTTTTTTGCTCCTTGGATGTCCATGATATACAGGTTCGAGATATGGCTTGTATAATTTTTGTCATCATAGCCTGAATAGGCAATCCACTTGCCGTCGGGTGATATACGGGGCCCCCGGTCCGGACCCTTCCTGTCAGTCAACGTCTTTATTTCAAGTGTGCTTAGATCAACTGAATAAATTTCGGAATCGCCATGCAGATATTCAGCATCAGGTTTACGAATTGCGCTGAAGTATATCTTTTTCCCGTCTTGTGACCATTGAGGATCACTGTGAGAATAATCTCCGGATGTTATTTGCCCGGGAGTTCCTCCAAGCTCTGCATCAATCACAAAAATATGAGTGTATCCTCTGGGTGAGGGCCCACGGCCATCTCTTCTCCAGGATAACCCGTCAACTATCACAGCGGGTTTAGCCCATTTAGCTCCCTCGGGCTTTTTGGGAAGTTTTACAGACAAAATTGGCTTATCATCAGGGATAAACAGAGTGAAAGCTAATTTTTTTCCGTCAGGAGACCATCTTAAACTCTCAGGAGAACGGTCGAGATGAGTAAGCTGGGCAATTTCTCTTGTATCGAGCCACATCACATGAATCTGTGTTGTCTCATCTCTATCAGAAAGAAAAGCGATCTTTTTCCCATCAGGTGACCAGACAGGAGAAAAATCTCGCCAGTTTCCGTGTGTAAGCTCCCGAACGCGCTTTCCTTCGATATCCACTATCCACAGGTTGCTCCTGGAGCGGTCATTCTTTTTATCGGTCCAGCCGCGAGTGAAAATTATATGCCTTCCATCAGGCGATATGTCGGGGCTTCTGATAGATTCCATTTCCATGTAAGTTTCTTTGTCAAGAAGCTTGTAATTTTTCTCCCCGCTGAATGTTGCCTCCAAACCAACAGAAAAAAGCAACAGGCTAATCGCTATTAATTGGGTTATTATTTTCCTCATAACTACCTCCTTTATGTTTTCTGCACGGGCTTGATTTATCAAGCCCGTCTCTTTTATTGTATAAAAAAAATGCCTATTTGATAAACCAAACACCTACCCAAGAAGGAACAAGCCCATTCCGAAGGGGCTTGATTTATCGAGCCCGTCTTATTGATTATTGACAAAGGGATTTGATTTATCACGCCTATCAGTTTATTTTGTAGGGGCTTGATTTATCAAGCCCACCTTGTTGATTATTGGCGTAAGTGTTTGATTGATCATACTCAATGCGAACATGCCTTTAGTCAAGAATGCTTGAAATCTGAAATGCTAATTTATATTGACTCCAAAATGAAGTCAACAATTTCTCATAAAAGGAAGCATCTTTTTTCTGTGTTTGAAAAAAGGGACAGGCTACTTTTTCTGTATGGATTGTCCCCGAGTATAGACAATCCTCTTCCTTCTAGAAAAAGTAGCCTGTCCCCTTTTTGTCCCCCTTTTTGTCCCTTTAAATTTGAAGTGTTTTTTCTGAGTCGAGAAAGATAAACGAAAACATTTTTCTTTAGGACGAGCAAAAAAAATTATATCAAAAGGACTTGCTGACTTTTACAATAAGAAAGTTCAGGAGGTTAGGAAGCGATTTGGTTGCCGCCCTTATTTTGAGCATTTAAGAGTGCTTGATCCGCGGCCTTGATTACATACTTTGGTTTAACACTGGCGTCTATCCGTTCTACCGCGCCGATGGCAATAGTAAGGGAAATTCTCTTTTGAGATCCTCTAAACTTTTCTGGATTCTCGGGTTTCTGGCGTGGACGCTTCGGACCACGGAGAATGAAGCCATATATCTCGACGCCCTTCTTAAGGCTTTCCAGATGTGGAATTGCCTCGTCCACAAACTTGGCAGGGAAAACCACGCCGAACCTTTGTCCACTATAGCGATAGGATAGGCCACCTCCAGTTACCTTTTCAAGTTTTGTGGCAACCATACGTAGAACCTGGTCCCCAACGAGAAGGCCATAGCGGTCGTTTATTTTCTTGAAAGAGTCTACTTCAATCATCGCCACTGTGAAGTGGCGTCCAATCTTAGAGAGAGTTTCTTTAAAGGCTCGACGGGCCGGCAAGCCGGTCAAATCGTCGTAGAATGCGAAGTTAAAAGATGTCTCAATCACAGAGATGACAAGGACAAGGCCTGCTGTGGCGAAAAAGATTGTAGACATGGGACCTATATCGCCCAGCGCCAGGGCAAAAAATGATGAGACTAATGTCCAGAAAAAAGCGCACTCGATCGAACTCCGGTGCTCAACATACCGAAACATAAGAATAAAAAAGGCTGCTCCAAAGGCTATCAGGCCTGGCTGGGCCATGGGTATAAGGTTGAATAAACGTAATTTTATAAATGTGTATTCCAGATAAGGGCTCAAGCCCAACTGATTCCAAGCGCCTATCAGCGTAACTGCAATTATCTCGAAGAGAATCATACCCAGGGGCCACTTGCCATGCCAGGTTATAAATCCCCGCTCCTTAACCAAGGAAAACACAACGAGATTCAAAGGTAACAGGATGCAAACAGCGTTATACACAATGCGCCCCGCACCTACTGAGGTCCCACTTCCTTCACCAAAGATCAGCAAAAATCTGTCAGCGAACGCTAGAACAACAATGACAAAAATCAACCGGCTTCGGTTAAAACGCCACCCGAACCATATCCCCGCAGCCAAAACAACATAAGGATACATGCGGATCAGCAGAGGCAATGTTACGGTTGGCAATCCTCGAAGCAGAAGAAATGATATTGCCAGGACCAGAACTCCCCCTGGTGCGAAAAATGAGAGAAGCGTCTGTAGAAACGAGATTCCCACTTGAAGGGAGATGAATTTTTTTTCTTTATTGTTCTGCAAATTATCAGGATTTCTTGACATAGTTTTCTGTTTTACTAAAAATGGCGGCAGGCGTTGGGAACGTATTATAACATTTTATTCTTGTGTTTCCATGATTTATTTTTGTGTTATTTTTATCAAACAAGCCATGGGCGGAAAAAGAAAAGCAATTAATATATTTAATTCATTAAATCAAGAAAAAGCAGGCAGGCCATCATGATGATGAAATCCTGGACACCGAGATTGTCTAACTATCGTCGGTGGGAAGGTGCTGTATAAAACATGTATTTTCCTAAAGTTGCTTGTTTCTATGTCATTGCGAGCGACCATGGGGAGATTGACAATCCACCGTTGTGAGCGAAGCGTGGCGATCTCATCATTATAGGCGGGTTTGATAAATCAAATCCCTACGGTTTTGTGCTTAACAAGAGCCTCTTTGTAAGCCTTTCTTTCAAAGATGGA
>CAYUXD010000164.1:0-5844 GCA_964448655.1 uncultured Eubacteriales bacterium | reverse complement strand
AATGTCGGCCCAATATCCATCAAAGAAGTATCCGTATACTTTTTTCTGCTTTATGGCATAAGATATGACATCTCTACCAAAATCTTCAAATTCAGTCGTTTCCAACAATTCCTTAAGAACTTCTCGATTAAAAAGATAGACGCCCATTGAAGCCAGGTGTGTCCTGCCTGCTGAATCCAATTTAAATTCTTGAAAAACTTCTTCCGGAATTTTCATTTGATCCAGTTGATTTGGCTCCTTTGGTTTTTCATGGAAATTTGTAATTTGACAATTTTTGTCTACTTTCATAACTCCGAATTGTGGTGCTTGATCATAGTGAATGGGATAGACAGATATACTGATATCTGCCTTTTTCTGAAGATGAAAATCAATGAATTTATTGTAATCCATTCGGTAAAGATGATCTCCTGAGAGGATTAAAACCAAGTCCCATTCTTTCAAAAAACGGAGATTTTGTCTGACTGAATCGGCTGTTCCCTGATACCACTCAGGACTTTCAAGTGTCTGTTGGGCTGAAAGAATGGTTATAAAATCTTTGCTGAAATTATCAAAACGGTAGGTCAAAAAGATATGCCTGTGCAGCGATTCACTCATGAATTGGGTGAGAATAAAGATTTTTCTCATGCCAGAGTGTATACAATTGCTGATGGGAATATCAATGAGCCGAAATCTTCCGGCAATGGGAACTGCTGGTTTACTCCTCTTCTTTGTCAACGGATAGAGGCGTTTTCCCAGGCCGCCTGCTAGAATTGCTGTTACAACACTTGCCATAGTATAATTCTTTTTTAAATTTATGAGAGAATCTAAATCAGAATTTAATGGAAATAGGTCTAAAAGTAAAGAATTTTAAGATTATCTGAACGAAAAGGGGGATTTGATAAGATAACCTTTTATTAGATGAAAATAGCAAATTCTAATAAGTCTTTCTGAGTTCTTCAGCTATTTTCCTCCTCCACCACTTCTTGCAGTTTTTCTAAGAAATCAGGGATAGCCGATGTAACCCTGTTCCAATTGGGGATCAGGGGAGAGTAAAGGGGATCTTCCCGGAATTCTTTGCCAGCTATTTGAATTGCTCTTGTAAAAGCTTCCACCATTTTTGTCTCTTGATGGCGGTCGAAGAATAGTCCATTAATAGCAGCATCGTCATGGTAGCGTTTGATGGTATCCTGCGCTGTGCGGAGGTATGTTACAACCAAAGTGTTTAAAAGGCTTTCGCTCAAGGCAGCCCCTTCAATGGCGAGATTTCTGAAGATTGCTTTGGCAATATCTATGGACATCTTCATCAAACCCGTTCTTGGATCCTCTGCTGAGAGAGGCTGATGCTTATGCTCATAGGTTTCGCAGAGTTCAACCTGGCAGACTCTTTTAAGAGAACAGTTACGATAAACCTCGGCTAACGTTTCAACCTCTATTCCCCAATCGCCTGGTATTCGGTTGATCCGGGCAAGATCAGCAATCATGGAAAACTCTCCCGCCAAAGGATAACGAAAGCTATCCAAGTAAGTTAGTAGAGGAAGAGGTCCCAGAAGTTTTTCTAAACTCCTGATGATCGGAGTAACAAAAAGACGCGTAACTCGCCCGTGCATTCGGTCAGTTACTCGAGCATAGTAACCTTTGCAAAAAGCATAATCTATGTGAGGGGATGCCACTGGAAAGCATAATCTCCCGAGGATCTCTCGGGAGTAGTTGACTATATCGCAATCGTGTAAGGCGATGACCTTGCTTTCTTCTCTGGACAATATGTATCCGTAGGCTGTCCAGCAAGAACGACCTTTGCCGTCTTCGCCAACGAAAAGGCCGCTCTCCTCTAATAGCTTATAAAGTTCTCCTATTCCTGGGCCAGTATTCCATATGACTCGAGTTCTCTGCGGCAGGCAGGAAAAAAACTCTTTTGCCTTTTTGAACTGTTCTTGATTTGTTCGTCCCATGGTTACTACAATCTCGTGGATGTAGGGGAGCTCCTTGATTTCATTCACAATCTGTTTTATGGCTGGGGCTTCCAATTCTGCATAGGTAGAGGGGAGAACTAGGGCAATAGGGCGGTGGTGGTTGAATTCAGTTAATTCATTCTCCATCCGTCCAAGATCAGGGCTACCGAAGCGATGAAAAGTAGATACTACACCAGTTTGATAAAAGTCAGCCATATAGTCCTCCTTTGTAAGCGATTTAAAGTTTTACAAGAGTTTATCCAACAATTTTAATAAAGCATCACTCCACCCAGTTGGACCAGCTCCAGAAGCTAAGATTATATTATCGAGCTTAACCGAGGGATCATAGCTGCCATCAGGTTTTTTAACGAGAATAGGAAAATCCACAACCTTAAGCATCGGCAGGTCATTTAAGCTGTCTCCAAGGGCTATTGTCTTCAAGTCCTTGGATTTCACTTTATATATATCTCTGAGTATTGAGACTGCTCTTCCCTTATCATTTTCGCCTATAAGGTGATAAAAACGTCCACCTCTGGTGGTCTTCAAGTTTAAACGGCTGGCAATTTCTTGAATTGCCTCTTCTGAAAGCTTGTCCTCCAAAATGAAGGGTTCGTCATATTCTCTCTTTTTTGCCAGTTTGGCTTGCTCCAGGGAAAAGCCGCAGAGATGAGCCACCTCCTGAGTGCTGAGATCGCCAAATCCTTTAAGCTTCTCTGGGAAGAGAGTGTACATTTGATTAAAGATCTCTCTTATTTTTTTATAAGGAGTTCCAAGCTCAATTATGAGATAGTCAGGATCTTTTCTCGTGAAATTGAACTTTTGGTAAAAGTATCCTTTAGGTATAAAGATTGCTCCACCATTTTCCGAAATAAAAGGATGAGTATTATGGAGCTGCAACTGTACTTTTTCGATTTCAGCTCTGGTCTTGCTTGTGCAAATAATAAGAGGAATATTCTTCTTTTTTAAAGCTTTGACAGCAGGAAGAGCTGGTTCAAAAGAGTAAGTTTCATGCTCAAGAAGTGTTCCGTCTAAATCAGTAAAAACCAGGAGATGGCAGTCCTTCTGGTAGTTGTTTTTAATCAAGAATCTTCCCCAAAAATTTTATAATATTAAGCGATAAATAAAGGGTTTATAACAATATATTAAAATTACAGCAGTATGTCAAAGGAAAATAGCTTGGTGTTGAAGGTGTTGAATATAAGAGCCCACTTGCTTAATAATAAAGTCAAGAACCAAGGCAAGTAGCAACTCTAAACGGAGAGATTACGCATCAACACCACAATTATCTATGTGGTTTTACATTCAACGGTAATTTCGTTTAAAATATTCCAGGAAAAATCGAAGCCCATTTGTGAATTTAACTTTTAGGGAATTAAAAAAGAAATTCTTTAAAGAAAAAATGATTTTAGGAGGAAGCTAGAATGAGCAGCTTATATTTTCTTTTTCCCGCTTTGCTTGCCATTTTGATTTCTTTCCTTTTTGTAAGAGCTTCTGCTATCGCTTTGATGATGACTGGACTGGAAAAGAATAAGGCAAGATTTCAGGCATTGTCGGCTTTTTCAGGAACTGGATTTACCACAAAGGAAGCAGAATTTGTCATGAAACATCCTGCAAGACGGAAGATTGTCACCTGGCTTATGATAATGGGAAATGCAGGAATTGTTATGGTTATTGTAACAGCCACATCTTCTTTGGCTACAAGTAAGGGATCCCAGCTACCCCTTAACTTCTTAATTCTTGTTGTTGGCATATTTCTGATATACAAGATTGCCACTTACAGGAAATTTACAAAAAGGTGGGAGAGCTTTATTGAGAAAAAGCTCATAAAATCGCCTGCGTTTGAAGAAGCTGCAACGGAAGATCTTCTTCATTTCCTCGAGGGCTATGGTCTTATAAAAAAAATTATAAGCGAGAACTCTCCTTTAATCGGCAGTTCTCTATCAGAATGTAAACTGAATGAAAGGGGATTGTTGGTTTTGGGAATCGAAAGAGGCAAAAACTGGATTCCTACCCCCAAAGCGAAAGAAAAGATGCAAGAAGGGGATGGCATCATTGTCTATGGGCCTCTTGACAAATTGAAAGACATCTTTAAATAGGAAAAACTTCACTAGAAGTAAAAGCAGAGATAGCCAGTTAAATAAAATGGATTGAAAAGATTTAAGGAGCTCCTGGTACTAAAGGGGGGATTAAATCATGAGATTTAAAGTCAAGAACAGCTTAACAGAGGAAAAAGTTCAATCTGGGCTTAAAGCAACTCGGAAATTCAGCCCTTAGGTTACACTATTTAGGCGAATATCATAAAATATATTTTGAAAAAAGCGAGGATTATTAGCTTTAACATGAAACTAGAATTTATAAAAAGAAAACTTTTTATCGTCCCCATCGCTTTTTTGCTTTTAATAATAGGGTTTTTACTCCTACTTCATACACATTTTATCAAGTCGAGAATATTGCAGTATGCATTAAATTATCTAGAACAAAGACAGAATATCCACTTAACGGTCCAATCATTAGATTACAACCTGCTGATGTTTCAATTCACCCTCAAAGGAGTGTTGCTCAGGGATCTAAATAAGGAAAAGTTTCCTCCTTTCTTTCAAGCAGAGGAAATTAAAATAAGAATTCCTTTATCTCTCATTCTCAGAAAGAAACTTCAGATACAAGAATTGGATATCCAAAACCCTAAAATTAACATCCACATTGACCAGGATGGCACGAATAATATCCCTTACAAAATTGACACTGAAATGACGACTCCTATACTAACGATAATATCAGAGTTTATTTTTAAACAATTCTGGATCAAGAATGCACAACTGCGGTTCGTAGATCAGGTGAGAAATATTGAATTAGAACTTCCAGCCGTGCAGCTGGAGCTCCATTGGCTCGGAGAAGGCAAACATTCGCTTCTACTGCAAATGAGTGAAAAAGGCTATGCGAGCTTGAAGAAAATATTTTATCCTGTAGACGATCTCAAAATAGTCGCCGATTACGATTATAAAGGAATTGATTTTAAGAAATTCAATTTAAGACTCGCCCAAAATAGATTCGAATTTGCTGGTCGGCTCGATTACATCGCTTATCCCTATCTCAACGGAGTCCTTCAGGGGAAAGTAGACTTAAATGACATTCGCCCTTTCATTCCAACAGATAAAACTTTTTCTGGAGAGCTTCACTTCCGATCTCAATTGCAGGGATCTTTTGATGCAATTTCTGCTCGCTTTAAATTGGAGAGTAAGAATTTGCATCTTGAAGAACTGCAGGATATTGACTTAAAAGCAGATATCCAATGGAAGGATAAACTTCTTTTAATTAAGTCCATGCACATAGCCATAGCAGGTGGAGAAGTTCAGGGGAATGGAGAGTTGCATCCTCTACACTGGGAAGACGGAAACCACATTAATCTCCAGTGGAAATCCATCAATCTAGAGCATCTCGATTTTTTATACAACCTGCCATTCCATTTTGCTTCCAGAACATCGGGCTCCTTTGAAACTTTCTGGTCAAATTTTTCACTAAATTCAGTTAAAGGCCGTTCGGACATACAATTACATGGAGTGGATCGAAGGAATTTTTCTCGCAAGCGAGTACCCCTCTCAGGACGTATCATTACAGAAGTTGATTCTGGAATGATTACCCTATCCATGAACAATCTTTCGATTCCAGGGGCATTGTTAGAGGGAGAATTTAATCTTGGCATGGGCGTGGTATCAGGACGATTTAAACTGGATGCCAGAGACATTAAAGCCTTATCCCCTTTTATTCTCTCTTCTTTTAATAACTTGTACAAAAAGGAAATAGAGAAATTGGACATCGATGGCCAAATCAGTATTTCAGGAATATTAGAAGGGACTTCAAATTCGCCCCTTATTAGAGCAGAACTGAAAAGCAAAAAAATATCGATCCAAAATTTGAG
>CAYUXD010000163.1:0-5866 GCA_964448655.1 uncultured Eubacteriales bacterium | reverse complement strand
TGCGACAGCATCTGGCGGCTTATGGAAAACTGTCAATAACGGTATAACATTTGAGCCGATTTTTGACCATGAAAAGGTCTTTTCCATCGGAGACGTAACAGTTGCCCCATCTGATCCGAATATTGTCTGGGTTGGTACAGGTGAAGCCAACAACTCGAGAAGTTCTTACTGGGGTGATGGTGTTTACAAGACGGTAGACGCCGGAAAGACCTGGGAAAATATGGGGCTAAAAGAATCCCATCATATCGGCCGTATTGTGATCCATCCGAAAGACCCGGATGTTGTCTATGTCGCAGTACTCGGTCACCTCTATTCAGAAAATCCTGAAAGAGGATTGTACAAGACAACCAACGGCGGCAAGAGCTGGAATAAGGTCCTGGATGTGGTCGCTCGAGGTAAAAACATCGGCGTGGTTGATGTTATCATGGACCCTGGAAATCCTGAAATACTATATGCCTCAACTTACGATAAAGAGCGAAAACCATGGACATTTAATCTGGGAGGACCAGGCAGTGCGATTTACAAAACTACGGACGGGGGAAGATCATGGACAAAACTCGGCGGCGGGCTGCCGACAGGAATGCTCGGCCGCATTGGTATTGATGTCTACAGGAAAAATCCGGATATTCTTTACGTAACCGTCGAAAACGCCAATAAACCAAAATTATCGGATGAGGAACGGGAAAAAGAATTACTAGAGGGAAAATCAAGCCAAGGAATGATTGGAGGCGAAGTTTACCGCTCTGATGATGCCGGGAAAACATGGAAAAAAGTAAGCCCGGACGGGCAAAGTATTGGAGGCGCTCCCGCGTATTATTACGGCCAAATAATAATCGATCCCAATGATGATAAAGTTGTCCATGTCCTGAGTGCTGCTTCCTGGGGGACAAGAGATGGCGGTAAAACATGGAGAAGGCGTCCTCTAGGATTTGGTGGTGACGACCATGCCTTATGGATAAACCCTGAAAATTCTAATCATATGCTTTTAGGCTACGACCATGGCATGGGCATAACCTATGATGGCGGTAAAAACTGGTATCACCCTGACTTTATGCCTTTAGCCCAGTTTTTTGCGGTTGGCGTGGATATGTCCTATCCTTATAATGTCGCAGGCGGTACCCAGGATAACGGCTCACTCATGGGTCCCAGCACAAAGCGTAACGGCCAACCGATTAGACTTGAAGACTGGCAATTGGTGGGCAGTGGCGATGGTATGTATAACGTATTTGATCCGGTCAACAACCATTACCTTTATAACGAATCCCAGTTCGGTCCTCTTTCAAGATTAGACCTGAAGACCGGTGAGAGAAAAGACATAGCTTATCAGAGAAAGAAACCTGAGCTTCGCTGGAACTGGAATTCTCCGATATTAGTATCTCCGCACAACAGCAATGTTATCTACCACGGAGGGAACATACTTGTGAAATCTCCTTTCCGCGGAGAATACTGGGAAGAAATTAGCCCGGACCTGACTACTAATGACCTGAGGAAGCTTGCTACCGGAAAAGGCGGAGATGGAAATATTCAGTATTGTACGATTACGACTATTGATGAGTCACCTCTTGAGGAAGGCGTGCTCTGGGTTGGAACAGACGACGGCAATGTGTGGGTTTCAAGAGATGGCGGCAAGAACTGGATAAAACTTAACGACCGCATAAAAGGGAACCCTGGATACTGGGTGAGCAGAGTCACCGCCTCCCTTCATTATGCCGGCACTGCATATGTTTCATATACCGGTTACCGGGGGGATGATTTCAGACCATTTTTATATAAAACCACAGATTATGGAGAAACATGGATTTCCATAGTTTCTAATTTGCCGGATGAACCTATCAATGTCATCAGAGAAGATCACAAAAATCCGAATCTCCTCTTTGTCGGGACTGAGTTTGCCGTGTACGTCTCCCTAGACGGCGGTAAAAATTGGACCAAGATGAAAGCGAACATGCCCACCCAGCCAGTCCATGACCTGGTGATTCATCCCAGGGAGAATGATCTTGTTGTGGCTACACACGGCCGCGGATTTTTTATCACTGATATTACTCCTCTTCAAGAATTGACACCTGGAATTCTTTCTAAGGATGTCCATGTTTTTGACATAGAATCCAAAGTGAGATGGATAAACAATAAATTTAACGTTTCCAGCTCATCCAATTTTGATGGGGAGAGCGAACCAGTTGGAATTGTGATCAATTATTATCTGAAAAACGAAGTTAAAGACGATGTAAAAGTAGCTGTTTACAAAGGCGATAAGCTAATAAATGAAATAAAAGGCAAAAAGGCTGCGGGCATAAACAAAGTTGTCTGGGATATGACGCAGCGCAGAAAGCGAACAGAGGAAGAGAAGAAGAGAGCTCAGGAACGAATGGAGCGGTTTAGAGCGTTTGGATTTCGGAGACCGATGGATATAAACTACGCTTACAGTCCTGCTGCGCCATCAGGTGAGTATAAGATTGTTCTTAAAGTTGGCGACCAGGAATTCACAAAGAACGCTTCTGTTCTCCAAGACCACTGGTACGATAAATAACAAGACTTAAGGAGTTTCCAGGGATTAAAAGAAAAACTTAGAACAGGACTTCGAATTTCATTTTTCTTTTCATTAATTCATTTATAAACCTTTCCTTATGCTCGCGGAAGAATTTATCTGTCGTTGCCTCCTCCAGGCCTTGCTGATGATAAAATCCTCTTATTGTGTATAAATAGTTCATTTTATCTAAGTAGATCTTGTCGGTCTTCCCCTCCAAAAGCTCTACAAGCTTATCAGGATTTCCTGGAAGCAGGGGACCAACGAAGGCAAATGTTCTTATTCCCTCTGAGTGGATTTTCTCAAGGGCATCCAGCCTCTCCTTTACGGACGATGCTCTTGACTCGAATAATTTCGCTACCCTCTGGTCATCGGTTGTTATGGTAAATCCCACTTCAATTTCCTCAAACTGGAGGAATAAATCCAGATCACGCAAAACCAACTTTGATTTTGTCTGAATATTAACGGGGAACTGTTTCTCTGCCAGCTCTTTCAAGCACTGCCTTGTCAGTTTGTATTTTGCCTCCAGGGGCTGATAGGGATCACAGACAGATGAAACCCAAACGATGCCTTTTTTTGCCCTCTCAAGCTGTTTTTTCAGGAGTTGGGGAGCATTGACTTTAATATCAACAAATTCGCCCCACGGCTCTTTATGTCCAGAATACCGTCTCATGAATAGGCGAGCATAACAGTATGTGCAATTGTGCTCGCAGCCGGTATAGGGGTTGAGGCAATAATCAAAAATTTTTGATTTGTTGAGAATGCTCTTTGCCTTAACTTCATTAACTTTCAGCATCGAAATCTGCTCTCATGCATAAGATTACCACCTAATACATAAAAGTTTTCACCTCATTTATAAAATTATCCAACTTATACATAAAAATTATAGACTTAAATATGTTCACCTATCCGGAAAGAAGTTATGATACTAAAGAATTTCTAAATTTTAAATGCTTGTTTAAACAAATAAACGCGCAGAATCTGGAGCCACACAAGACTCAAAATTCTCGGGGAGAAAAACAGAGTTTTTTTGTAAAGCACACAAAACCTTCAATTTATTGATAAATCAGTAGATTATTTTAGATGTAGAAAAACAGATTATTGAAGAAAACAATCAGACGGATAGGAGTGTTCATAACTCTTAATACACCTGCAACAAGTATGAGAAAAGAAGTGGTATCAGCTAGCTCTTATAAATTGCCTAAAACGGAACACCCTTTAATTCTCGAACCTCATTTAATTACTATTGCATCAAATTTGCATACCTCATAACAAGCTCCGCATTTGATGCATTTACTTTGATCCAATGTATGTGATTTCTTTAGCTCTCCAGTAATAGCTCCTTGGGGACAGGGTTTTATGCAAGCCATACAGCCCGTACATTTTTCCTCATCAATGAAATATTGAATTAATTCTTTGCATACTTTGGCTGGACATTTCTTGTCTTTGATATGAGCTTCATATTCCTCTCTGAAATACCTGAGAGTAGAAAGAACTGGATTTGAAGCTGTTTGTCCGAGGCCACACATGGAAGCATCTTTTACTGTTCGGGCTAATTGTTCAAGCAGTCCAAGATCTCCGCCTTTCCCTTCTGAAATATCATTTACGATTTCCCACATTCTATGAGTTCCTTCTCGACAGGAAAGACACTTTCCACAGGACTCATCACGTAGAAAATTAAGGAAATATTTAGCTACATCAACCATACAGGTATCCTCATCCATAACAATCATTCCACCAGAACCCATCATTGAACCAGCTTTGGTCAGGCTTTCGTAATCAATGGGTAAATCTAACAGCTCCTTGGGAATGCATCCTCCCGAAGGACCTCCAGTTTGAACCGCCTTGAATTCTTTTCCTCCTGGAATGCCTCCTCCAATATCATATATAATTTCCCGGAGGCTTATTCCCATAGGGACTTCAACTAATCCAGTATTATTTATTTTTCCAACCAAAGAAAATATTTTTGTTCCTTTGCTTCCTTTAGTCCCAAGTTTTGAAAACCACTCTGCTCCTTTATTTATTATTAAGGGGACATTAGCCCAGGTCTCGATATTGTTGATATTGGTGGGTTTTCCCCATAAGCCTTTTTGAACTGGATAGGGTGGCCTTTGCCTGGGCTCTCCTCTTCGCCCCTCAATGGAAGCAATCAAAGCAGTCTCTTCCCCACAAACAAACGCACCTTCGCCCTTGCTGATGATTATATCAAAATCAAAATCAAAGCCCAGTATGTTATTCCCAAGAAAGCCATATTCTCTAGCTTGTTCAATGGCGATAGTGACGTGTTTGACGGCCAAAGGATATTCATCACGGACATAAATATAACCCTGGCTGGCTCCTATGGCAAAAGCTCCGATTATCATCCCTTCTAACACACTATGAGGATTCCCCTCCAACAAGCTTCTATCCATGTAAGCGCCCGGGTCTCCCTCATCAGCATTGCAGATTACGATTTTAAAGCCGTTATTTCCAGCGTTTCTACAGAGTTGCCATTTAGCACCCGTCAAAAATCCTGCTCCTCCTCTTCCCCTCAAGCCTGAATTCTTAGTTATTTCGATAATTTCCTCAGGAGTTTTCTCAGATAAAACTCTGCTTAAGGCTTCATACCCTCCAATAGCCAAATAATCATCGATATTCGTTGGGTCAACATGGATATTATTACCCGAAACAATTCGTTGCTGCTTGATATAGAAAGGAATTTCTTTTTGATAAGTGATTTTTTTATTAGTATTGGGGTCGATGTAAAGAAATTCGTCAATAATTTTTTTATTTAGTATTGTTTGTGAAATTATCTGTTTAACATCTTTTGGCCTGAGCTTTTGATAGAAAATTCCTTCAGGATAAATGATGATATTAGGTTCGACTTCACAAAAACCATGACAGCCCGTCGCTCTTATTTTGACTTTATCTTGGATTTTTTGTCCTTCAATCTCTTTCTGGAAAGCTTGAACAATTTTTTCAGAACCGCGAGCCTGTCCACATGTTCCATTCGAGATGACAACATGAGTTACATTTGATGTATTTTTCTTTTTTATTTCATCTCTTAATTTAATTAAGTCTTCTATGTTTTTTATCTTATTCATTTATTATTCCTTTTATTCTTTCTATATTTTTTCAAGATTGAACCGACTTTTCTTATGTTTATCTCTGCATAATAATCCTTATCAACAACTACTAGAGGACCTATAGCACAACATCCAAAACAATTTACTGTTTCTAAAGTAAATTCTTTGTCTTCAGTCGTGTGACCTGCCATAATGTTCAGTTTCCTTTCGAATTCCTCTAGAACTTTTGGTCCACCCCTAACATGACAAGCGGTTCCAAGACAGACGGTGATAGTAT
>CAYUXD010000162.1:0-5893 GCA_964448655.1 uncultured Eubacteriales bacterium | reverse complement strand
GAGAGAGAAGAAAGAGTTGAGGAAGAAGGTGCTCCTGAAGAACCGGCAGAGGAAGTGGCGGCAGAGGAAATCAGTCCCTTAGAGGCTCTGGATGAGACAATTAAGATGAAGGCTAGAGAGGAAGTGGAGATCGAGCCTGTACCAGAAGAAGAGGAGGAGCCGGGCATCGAGGAAGCCAAAGCAGAGGAAGCGCCGGTTGCTGGTGAGGAGGCAGAGGAAGCGGCGGCAGAGGAAATCAGTTCCTTAGAGGCTTTGGATGAGACGATTAAGATAAAGGGCACGGAGAAATTAAAGAGTAAGCGTGAAACGGTAGAAAAGCGAGGCGAAGGCGACGAAGAGGCTGACGTCAGTGGGTTTCCAAAAAGGCGTGCCTCTGATGCTTTAGAAATTCTGGAAAAATACAAGAAGTCTGAACCCGAGGAGGAAGCTGAGGTTGTTTATTACGAGAATGATGATAAAAAAATCTTGGACAGTGAGTGTATTGTCTCTGCCGTCTGTAATCGCTTAGAAGAAGCAGAAAAGCTTTATAAAAAACTCGCCAAGACAGAATCCCCTATAGATCAATTTTTTGTGAAACAGGAGATTATAAGAAGTCAAGAAGCCCTGAGAGGAGTTATTTTGGCAGGTACCAGAATGTTGGAGAAAGAATCGTGCACGCTCCCCAAATATACCATATTGGTCATGAATATTAATGTTCTCAAAGAAATTCTTGAGAAATTAAGTATGCAAAATTGGAGCAAAAAGACCGATTTCGACCTTTTTAATGAATATGCAACAAAGCTTAAAAAAGATTTTTATGCTCGGATATCTGTTCTGGTCCATTATTTGAAGTCGCTAATTGATGAATTAGGGCTTGAATTTTAATAAAAAAATAAACTATAAGGTTTTAGACTCAATATATGGAATAAAGGGGGGTCATTACCTTTATATTGTCCTTTACCGTTTACGTCTCGCGTTTTGTTATGATATATTCTTGTAGGGGCTTGATTTATCAAGCCCACATTATGAAAAATAGGAAGATCCTTAGAATCCGGGCCAAATCATGAGGAGGCTACGATGGCCATACAAAAAGATTATGTTTACAAAGAAATAAGAGCTCCCAGGGGAACTAAACTTCAAACAAAAGGCTGGTCCCAGGAAGGTGCTCTCAGGATGCTGATGAACAACCTGGACCCTGAAGTTGGAGAAAAACCAGAGGAGCTCATTGTTTACGGAGGAACAGGCAAAGCCGCTCGAAACTGGGAGTGTTTTTGGGCGATTGTTGAGAGCTTGAAGACACTTGAAAATGATGAAACTTTAATCGTCCAGTCGGGAAAACCGGTGGCAGTATTCAAGACTCATCCTGAAGCTCCTCGAGTATTGATTGCCAATGCCCTGATTGTGCCCAAGTGGGCAACCTGGGATGAATTCCGAAGACTGGAAGCCAAGGGGCTGACCATGTTTGGCCAGATGACAGCAGGCAGCTGGATATACATCGGCACCCAGGGAATTCTCCAGGGAACATTCGAAACTCTGGCCTCTGTTGCCCGGACGCATTTCGGCGGCTCTCTTAAAGGAAAATTAGTCTTAACAGCTGGTCTGGGTGGCATGGGAGGTGCCCAGCCTTTGGCTGTGACCATGAACGAAGGAGTGGCCATAATCGCTGAGGTCGATAGACAAAGAATACAGAGGCGGCTGGATACAAAGTATGTCGATACAATGGTGGCTGATTTGGACGAGGCTTTGGAACTTGCTTTTGATGCCAAAAAAAAGGGAGAGGCGCTGTCCATAGCCCTTCTTGGTAATGCTGCAGATGTCCTCCCTGAATTTGTCAAGCGGGGAATAATCCCAGATGTTTTGACTGACCAGACTTCTGCCCACGACGAGCTGAACGGTTATGTGCCCCAAGGAATGCCTTATGAAGAGGCGCTTAGACTTCGTAGAGAGAAACCTGAAGATTATATAAAAAGAGCTTACGACTCCATGGCCGTTCATGTCGATGCCATGCTTGAACTCCAGAAAAGAGGGGCTAAGACCTTTGATTATGGCAACAATATCCGCGGTCAGGCTTACAAGGCAGGGGCGGTAAATGCTTTTAACATTCCTGGTTTTGTCCCTGAATACATCCGGCCTCTTTTTTGCTATGGCAAAGGTCCATTCCGGTGGGCGGCTCTCTCTGGCAAGCCCGAGGATATCTATGTGACCGACGAAGCTGTGCTTCAGGAATTTCCAGAAGATAAAGCCTTGGAGAGGTGGATAAGAAAAGCACAAAATCAGGTGAAATTCCAGGGCCTACCCTCGCGGATTTGCTGGCTCGGCTACGGAGAGAGGGCTCGCTTTGGTGCTGTTATTAATCATCTGGTGAAAAAAGGGAAAATAAGTGCCCCTATTGTCATCGGCAGGGATCATCTGGATGCAGGTTCGGTAGCTTCCCCGAATAGAGAGACAGAAGGCATGAAAGATGGTTCAGACGCCATTGCCGATTGGCCGATTCTCAACGCCCTTTTAAACGCGGTTAGCGGCGCTTCTTGGGTTTCCGTACATCATGGAGGGGGAGTGGGCATCGGTCTTTCCATCCATGGTGGGATGGTCATCGTGGCCGACGGTCAGGATTCCACGGAGAAGCGGCTGGAAAGAGTTCTGACAGTCGATCCCGGCCTGGGTGTGGCCCGCCATGCTGATGCTGGATACGAAGAAGCGATTAAGTTTGCCAGGAAAAAGGGAATAAAAGTCCCTATGATGAAAACTTAAAGCGCAAAGTTCCAAGTATAAGCAAATTCCTCCCATCTCTGGTCATATTTCTTATTCTTCCGTTTGTTTTTTCTCTCTTTTAATGCCACCAGCGACTCCTGTGCATATAGAGGAGGATAAACATCCTGCTAAGGGGTTAGATACATCATCTGAAAATTAACCATCGATTCATCTCAAAAGGCTATTGAGCCATTTTGGGAGACAGTGCAAAATTTCATCTTAAATCTTGATCTGGGACGAGCAATTAAAGAGAACGGATTGCAAATCAACAAATCCTTCCTTGCGCGTTTGCCCCGATATCAGGTGACTGGTGAAAAAAGTAATCTTTTCAGCATTGGTGTGTATACTATGGGTCTTTTGCACAGCAAGTCGAGCAGAAGTGCAGTATCCACTCATCATAGATAAGACATATTCTCCAGAGGTAGGAGCCAATAATTTGATTACACTGCACCGGGGAATTTATGCCTTGGAAAACAGATTTTTCAAAACAAGATGGTTTGATGAGAACACTTTCGGTAAGAAAACAATGGGAGTCACTTTCCGTCTTTGCAAGACAATCCTTCTGGACAGTGTCCTGGATCATTTTAGCTTTTTGGTTCAACATGAGGTCTTTGGCCACGGCTCGAGATACCGAGAATTTGGGTATATAAAAAATAGCTACGAGCTCAGCCTCTTGTTTCCTTACGGATGCAGTAGTGGTTGGGCAAGAGACGGAATACTCTCCTCAGGGAGAATAATAACTCCTCATGAAAATATGGCCATGGTTATCGGAGGTTCAGAAGCAAACACCATACTATCGAATACAATGCGGTATAAGTGGCTGCAGCGGGGGAGTATAAATTACCGTGAAACATTTCTTTATCTATTAGCCGCGAATGATTTAAGTTATTATATATTGAGTACTAAGCGCGGGCTAAGAAGCCCAGAAGGGAACGATATATTGAGTTTTTTGAGCGCCATTAATGCCCATGAAGGTTATCCGAATGAGGAAGATTACAGATTGACTTTGGACGACTTGACTAATTATACCTTGATAAATTTTCTCAACCCGTTTCAGTATTTTTCGCTTTATACATATTTTTCCGGATACCTCTGGTCAGGGAAAGAGAATTACACCCTGCCCATGATAAATATCTGGAATGTGAAATACCTGCCTTCTTTTCGCCTGGGATTGACACCTGTTGGCTCTGAATTTTACTTAGAGAATTTCATAGTCTTCACTGAAAAAATAATAAACCTGTATTTCCGCTATGGTGAACCGACTTTTCATAAATTTTACAGATTAGGCTTGAAAGCAATCGACTTGATCCATAATCAAAAATTGTCCGTTAATGCCCGGTTGGATATGTGGCATCAGCCTTCAATTTTACTCGGGGGAGAAACCACTGAAGCAGCCAAAGCAGGACTGGGAGGAGCTTTATTTGGAACGGTGTTTTACAGGATCTCGGGAGCCCGCTCATCTATCCATCTGCGGGTACAAATCGGATACAAAACACCAGGATTTCTTGAGGGTGAGAAGCTCGGAAAGGGATTTATCGGGAGAATAGGCATCAGCTTTTTGGAGTTATAAGCGGCGAGATATTCTTTTCTCAATTCCTTTTTTTCCCAATCTTTTATATTTCCAGCTAAAATTTATTTCCTGAATTCCAGGTTGTGTATCACGATACTACAGTATTCTCTGCGTCTGGTGCGCCAAATTTTTGAGTGTAAAAACTGAGGATTTTTTCAGTTTTTTCGATGTAAGGATCAAGAAAATCTCTGTGATGAGGGAAGAAGTAAGCCGTTATACGAAAATCAGCGATCGTTTTGCTTTTTGAAATATATGAAGCTGCGAACAGGAAAATGAGGATGAGGATAACAAGCTTTCTTCTCATCCGGCTTTTCATCTCATTTTCCCGATTACTCATTAATCCGTCTCTTCAATTTTACATAACATAAAAAAGGAACATAAAAAAGGGGACAGGCTACTTTTTCTGTAATAAAGAAGACTGTATCTACTCGTGGATAATTCGTACAGAAAAAGTAGCCTGTCCCCTTTTTTTATACCCTTTTTTTATATCGCTTTTTCTTATATAAAGCACAGGTTGATCTCTTCAATTTTCAATCTGCGGATATCTTCTATTTTACAATCATCATTAAAGCTAAGCGAACAAAAATTCAGATTTTTATCTCTAAGTATATAAGCGCTAAATATTTATCTGCACGCCTAACGTAAATTATCAAAATCTTATCCCATCAATAGACACTTTTCGCTAAAGAGTTTATCTGTGTTTGACCACGACATTTTGCTATGTTATATGTGATAAGTGCGGCCCACTAGTCGCAGAATTTATAGAGAAAGTATTGTTATCATCAGGGCATATTTAGTAGAAGAGGCAGCAGGTTGTGGGAAGACACAGGTTGAAGCATGAAGCATAGTACATATAGTATATAAAGCCGCATAGTACATAAAGCCTCATAGCATCTAGAGCTGAAAGCATGATCTGCTGTTCAGCTAGGAAATTATCATGGTTAAAGTAAGATTTGCGCCAAGCCCGACGGGATTTTTACACCTGGGAAGTGCGAGAACTGCGCTTTTTAACTGGCTTTATGCCAGGCATACTGGGGGCAAATTTCTGCTCAGGATAGAAGATACTGACAAGGTCAGGTCTAGTAAAAAGTTTCTCGATGAGATTCTTGAGGATCTTAAATGGATAGGTGTCGACTGGGATGAAGAGCCTCTACACCAGAGCCAGCGATTCGATGTCTATAGAGAAAAAGCAGAAGAGATACTTGCCAAGGGGAAAGCGTATAGAGAAGGTGAAGCTATTATTTTCAAAGTGGAAAAAGGCCGCACGATAGAAGTCAATGACATGATACACGGTAAATTAACTGTTAATACCGATGATATCAAAGACCAGGTTATGCTTAAATCCGATGGATCGCCTACCTACAATTTTGCCTGTGTAGTAGATGATACTTATATGGAGATAACCCATATTCTGAGAGGAGATGATCATATCTCCAACACACCTAAACAGATACTTTTTTACGAGGCACTGGAGCTTACGCCACCGAAATTTGGACATATGCCGCTTATCTTGGGTCAGGATGGGGCGAAACTCTCTAAGAGGCATGGCGGTGTTTCAGTTGAAGAATATAAGAGAGAAGGCTTTTTGCCCGG
>CAYUXD010000161.1:1742-5911 GCA_964448655.1 uncultured Eubacteriales bacterium | reverse complement strand
TTCAAGCCTTGAATGCTCAGAGCCCTGGCGAGATAAGCTACCATGATGAGTCGGTTATGCCGGGCGGCAAGACAGGAGAACGAATCCAGTCGTTAATCACCACAGTTAATTCTAATGATCCCCAGCGGATAAGCCGTTTTATAAATGAAGAATGTACCGAAAAATTCAAAAATTTTGCGCCCATGGAGGAACACATCAACGTTATCCTCAGCTTCCGCCGCACAACAGGAGGAGTTGATTTTCACAGCATCCGCACTTACGTCCCTGAACGTAAAGAGACCGTTGTCATTCTCAAAGACCGCAACTTTGAAAGCTGGCGGGCTTTTGCCCTAACATTCGATAAATCAGAAGAGCTCCTAATCGACGGTCTTTATTTCAATATTGCCCGCACGCCTTCAAACATCAAGGAATCCAACCTCAGCGAAGAACAATTTCTCCAGATGACAAAGGATGTTATTCAGCGGATAGGCGAGCGAGATGTCTTTTCAGGAGCTTTATTAATTGCCAAAGGCGACAATATCCTGTTCACTATTGCATACGGTGAAGCCAGCAAGCGATTCCACGTCCCCAACAATATCGAGACAAAATTCAACCTTGGCTCGATGAACAAAATGTTTACAGCCACTGCAATCGCTCAACTTGTAGAAAAAGGCTTACTTTCCTTCGAGGATACGATCGATAAGTATGTGGACGAATCCTGGCTTCCCGAAGAGATAACGTCTAAAATTACAGTGCACCATCTGCTCACTCACACTTCCGGCCTGGGCAACTACTTCAACGAGACCTACATGAAAGGATCAAAAGCACTGTATCGGAACGTAAATGACTTCAAACCTCTGGTGAAGGGAGACAAGCCTGAGTTTGAGCCCGGAAAGCGCTTCAGATACAGCAACACCGGAATGCTTCTCCTGGGTGTTGTCATCGAGAGCGTCACAGGGCAGAGCTATTTCGACTACATCCGCAAAAACATTTATGAACCAGCCGGGATGAAGAACTCCGACAGCTATGAAATGGATTACCCGGTTGAAAACTTGGCTATAGGCTACAGCCCCGATCTAAAAAACAAGTATGGCTGGCAAAACAATCTCTTCAAGCATGTTATCAAAGGAGGACCTGCTGGCGGTGGCTTCTCCACGGTCGGTGATCTCCATAGATTTGCTCGAGCACTCCAGACAGGGAAGCTCGTTTCGGAAGATTCCTTAAAAATCCTCTGGAAAGACTACGCAGGCGCGCGCTACGGTTACGGCTTCTCGGTTGTTGAAGGACCGAGCGGTAAGGTTGTCGGCCATAGCGGAGGCTTCCCCGGTATTAATGGAAGCCTAGATATCTACCTAGATAAGGGATACATTGTCGCTGTTCTCTCCAACTATGATGAAGGTGCAAGTCCAGTTGCTGAAAAAATCAGCCAGTTGCTGGCCAGAGTAAAGTAGAGAGCTGTCAACAGTCGCCTAATGTTTCAGTTGAGGCTGGTTCTATTTCCACTGGGGAAAAAGTAGCCTGGCCCCTTTTTTATTCGTATTTTAAGGCATCCACCGGGTTAGCGACAGCAGCCTTGACAGCTTGAAAGCTGACTGTCAGCAACGCGATGACCAATGCCAGCACCATGGTCAGCACAAACGTGAACACCCCCAGACTGGTCCGGTACGCAAAATCCTGAAGCCAGTTTCTCATGACAAAATATGCCACAGGCCAGGAAATGAAGTTTGCCAGCAAGACCAGAACAAAAAACTCCCTGCACAGCAACAGCGTAATCTGAGAAGCGGAGGCTCCGAGCACCTTACGGATTCCGATCTCCTTGGTCCTCTGTTCTGCAGTGAATGAGGCCAATCCAAAAAGACCAAGACAGGCAATAAACACCGCAAGGATTGAGAAACACCTGAGGAGATCCCCCATTCTTTCCTCTGACCTGTAGTAATATTCAAAATCATCAACTAGGAATCTGTATTCGAATGGAAATTCCGGGACAACCTTCTGCCAGGTCTCTTTCACAAAATCAAGAGAAGCCGATATGTTTTCAGACGGGATTCTGATCAGCGTGTAATTAAAACCCTGATCAGGCGGCCGCATGTATATGGCCAGCGGTTCTATCTTATTCCGCAGAGAATAGTAATGAAAATTCTTCATCACACCGATAATCTTTCCATCTCTGCCTACAAAGGAAAATTTTTCTCCAGCCACTAACTCTTTCCCCATAAGCTTCGCTACTTCTTCATTGACGATAAAGGCCTCTGTCTGATCAGTGCCGTATTCTTTGGAAAAACTCCTCCCTTCTGTCAGTTTAATCCCTACGGTTTCTATGTAGTCATAATCCACACCGCTCATGCCGATCAACACAACCTGGTCCGGGTCTTTCCCGTCCCAATCCGCTCCGCCGGAGTTGCTCCCGATACTTGAAGGACGGTGATCCGATCCGGTCACATTCAGGATCCGAGGATCCTTCACGAGCGCATTCTTGAGTGCTTCATAAAATCTTCCTGTTTGTCCTCTCATCGGAATATACACCAGGTGTTCCTTGTCATACCCGACATCTCTATTTTTCATGTACTGAAGCTGGTTATAAACAACCACAGTCCCGATGATTAAAAAGATAGAGAGCGCAAACTGGACAACAACAAGTATCCTTCTGAACAGAGAACTCCCAGTCCCAGATTTCAGGCTTCCCTTAATTACCCTGACTGGTTTAAAAGAAGAGAGAAAAAGCGCTGGGTAGCTGCCCGCCACAAGCCCTGTAAACAGGGTTACTCCGATGAATCCAAGGATAATCTGCCAATTCCCAAGAATGCCTAATGATAACTCTTTTCCTGAAAGATTATTAAAAGGGGACATTAAAAGCATAACCAGTATTACTGCAAATGCGAGAGCAATAAACGCATAGATGACTGACTCACCGTAGAACTGGCGGATGATATGGCTTTTGAGCGCGCCGACCACTTTTCTCACCCCGACTTCCATTGCGCGGTTGGCTGACCGGGCAGTGGACAGATTCATGAAATTGATACAAGCGATCATCAGGACAAAAAGCGCTATTAAGGAGAAAATATACACATATTTAATCTGTCCCATATCTCTTCCGTAGCCGAAATATTGGTGCAGATGAATCCTCGAGTACAGAGCAAGCTCAAGCTCTGTGACAGAATCCGGGACGTGCTTCTTGATAAACCCGCGTATCTTATCATTGATCTGCTGGAGAGAAGCGCCTTTCTGGAGCTGAACAAAGGTTAATATTGAATTCGAACCCATGCTGTCATCAACCGCTCCCACTTTCTCTAACAAAGCATAAGGAATCACCATATCAAACTGTAGGTAGGAATTATTGGGGACATTTTTCATGACACCCGTAACCTTTATGTCATACCTGTTATTTACTGAGAATACTTTACCGATAGCATCCTCATCTCCGAAATACTTTTCCGCTATTTCTTCTGAGATGACCACCGATAAGGGATCATCCAGCGCTGTATTACTGTCTCCTTTGACAATAGGAAAGGTAAACATTCTAAAGAAGGCAGGAGCAACAGCCCTAATGCCGGTTTCAAAAGAAGCCTTTTCTCCATAGCGAAGCAGCTGGCCTCCGAGTCCCACATACTGGGTCGCTTCAATAATTTCAGGAAAATCCCGCTTGAGCGCAGGCGCCAGCGGATAGGGGGTGACCGTGACATGGTAGACCCGGCCCGAATAATACTGATTCTCTTCGACCCTGTAGAGAAAAGGAGCATTCTCATGGAATTTATCGTAGCTAAGTTCATCCAGGACCCAAATCAATATGAACAAGCAGCAGGCCAAGCCGATAGCCAGACCGGCAATGTTGATGATGGAATAGCCCGGGTGTTTCCTGATATTTCTTAAGGCAGTCTTAATGTAGTTTTTGAGCATAGTTCATCTCCTTTTGCAGTGAGTCGTGCAAATATGCCTCTATTTTTAAATTTATTATAATTTGATTTGCAAAGATAATTTTGACCCTCTGCAACATAAGCCTTTCTATGTTGTACGCAGCATATCAAGAAAAGGTTGCCCTTTAAATCGACTTCTTCAGAGGATTTCCAACATTCATTTCGCAAATTCGCTGCTCAGGCGATTTTCTGCACCTTTACTCTCCGATGTCCTTTTTCGCATAAACCTTTTTAACATTAATACGTGAGTTAGACAAAAGAGTTGCATGAAAAGAGAAA
>CAYUXD010000161.1:0-1642 GCA_964448655.1 uncultured Eubacteriales bacterium | reverse complement strand
GATGTATTGACATTCATCTCTCCCCAAAATATATTTTAATGTTTTCATCATAGAGATCCTCAGTAAGAAAAATGACCGCTTGCTCCATTTTCTCCCGATTGGACAACGTGGAATATGGCGAATTGAATCTTATTTCTTTTTTAATTCAAGCAAAAAAGGCTAAAATAGGAATTTGATATATTAAGTGGAGGAAACTTGAGTAAAAAAACACATCTTGGCCGCAGGCGTTTTCTGAAAGCATCCGTCTTCGGATTGTTCAGCGCCGGCCTGGCCACCAAAGGCGGATGGGCTAGAGCAAAAGAAAGCACCCGGGCAGACAGCAGGGAGACAAAAGATATATCCCAGCCCAAGATCAAAGCCTTTCGCATCCTCGGCCGCACCGGATTCAAGGTCTCAGACCTTGCGATTGGCTCTGTTTATGACGAAGGGCTGTTAGGAACCATGCTGGATGCTGGTTTTAATTATATCGATACGGCGGAAAGCTACCCCCGGCACCACGGCATCATAGCCAAAGCGATCAAGGGGCGCGACCGCAAGTCGATCTTCATCACCACCAAGATGGAGGTCAAGAAGGACCCTTCGAAGGAGGATTTTCTCAAGCGGGCACGGAAGGCTCTCGGAGAGCTGGATACAGAATACATCGACTGCATGATGATGCACTGTCCGGAAAAGGCCGAGATCCTTAAAACAGAGGGATTCCACGATGCTATGCAGCAGCTCAAGACCGAAGGCAGAATAAGGTATGTGGGCGTCTCCAACCACGGGTCGTTCTGGTTCAAACCTCCGGAAGAGCCAATGGAGAAAGTGCTCCTGGCCGCAGCCGATGACGGAAGGTTTGATGTTTTCCTTATGGCTTACAACTTCCTGCAGATGGACCAGGCGGAGCGGGTGCTCGAGGTCTGCAAGGAAAAAAAGATCGGAACAGCCTTGATGAAGAGCACTCCGGTGTCCAAGTATTTTGGTCTAAAGTCACGCGTTGAACAGCTTGAGAAGGAAAAAAAGAAAATCCATCCCCTCTACAAGGAAGGATTGGTGCGGTTCAAGGGCTGGCTCGATAAAGCAGAAAAATTCATAAAGACGTACAATCTTAAGAATCCAGAGGAGATCAGAGAGGCGGCAATCCGGTTCGTACTCGAAAATCCCAACGTCAACACGGTCTGCTGTTCCCTAAAAACCTACGATGAGCTGGAGCGGACCCTCCCCCTCTCCGGATCAAAACTCAGCGACTGGAAAAGGTAATAATTGACGGCCGCGAGCAAAAAAATTATAGTCCTTTACCTTTGACCAGAAATTTTTATTGATGTATAAATTTAATCGTACTTAAACCGACAAAATATGTTGAACCTTTTAAAATTGCCAGATGAATAAAACTACAAAATGATATTAAAAATCAAGATTTCTCTTCTTAAAAGTGGCGAAGCTATTGGCAAGGCTCTCCTTTCTTTCTTCATTCCTGGGAGTCTTCCTTTTCTAATAACAGTAATCATCCTGAATCTGAGGATTACGGATAAAGTACTATTAAAATCGGCTCTAATCTACCCTCTCATTGTTATCGGAGCAGGTTTATTGATTGGATTGTTATATAAACGAATGTGGCTTATGCTCGTCATTCTTATCCTGGCCCTTGCGGACAGGGTGCTCC
>CAYUXD010000160.1:0-5983 GCA_964448655.1 uncultured Eubacteriales bacterium | reverse complement strand
CACAAATGAGTCGAGATCAGGAGGTGGAAAGGCTATTGTCTTCTCCTGCTCGGCGCTCATGTAGGCTGTCATCAGAAGCTCTGTGACATTAACGCCAGCAGCGAAGTTTTCCTCCGGGCGTTTGCCCTCCAGGAAGGACTGAATCATGTGGCGGTTTTCCGCTATATACCCGTATTCACTCTCTTCGTCACTCACCACGGGCATGAGTCCCATTTCAGCATTTTGTTTTTCTACAAGGTCTTCTCCAGCACTTCCCTTTACATTCCGGCTAAAAAACACTTTTAAACCTGAATCCAGGGTATTAATTAACAGGGAATATTCCGGTCCCAGCAGCTCCATGCTCAAACGAAGCCCTGCGCCCACAAAGCTCCAGGATGTTGTTGTCTCGACTATCAGTTTCTCACCATTTTCATCCCTGTATTCTACCAGAGAGCGGGCAAAGTCTTCGGCAGGTCTGTTGATGTAGTCAGTTTTGCCGCTGCTGTTATCAGAGAGAATTTTTGCATAATCGGGATTCTGCCATTTCAGGCATGAGGTATGCGCACTTATTTTAACAGGAGTGAGAGAGTTCCTGTCAGCACCTGGGGGAGTTAGCATGAAACGGGCTTCTTCAACAGAGTGGCACATCATGTCATTGAGCACTCCTCCACCCTGAAGCTCGCCTTCCCAGAACCAGGGCATATGAGGACCACTGTGTTCTTCTGCTGCCCGGGCAAGATAGGGACGGCCTGATATCGCAGCCCCTCTCATCCAGATAATCTCCTTTCCCCTGACAACAGAGGGTGCAAAAACCTGGTTTTCTAGATATCCGTCCAGGAGCCCTGCCTTTTGAGTAAGCTCGAGCATCGCTCGTGCTTCTTTCACGTTTCTTCCGAGGGGCTTTTCGCAGGTGACACCGATCAATTCTCCTCTTCCTTTCTCTAAAGCGTTAGCAATCTCCTCCATATTCTCAAGGTGAGTAAAGTTCGGCGCACATATCCAGATGGCATCTATTGCGGGATCAGCCACCATGTCGGTTATCGACTTGTAGGCTTTCGCCTCGCCAACATTGAGCTTTTTAGCGAGGGCGGCGGCCTCTTTTGCTTTCTCCTCTGTTCTGGAGACTATCCCCAGAATATCCGCATCGCGGACACCAAGCCAGGAGCGAATATGGAATTTTGTAATAAAACCTGCACCCACAAATCCTACGCCCAGTCTTTTTTTTGCCATTTTCTCCTTCTCCTTTAATAGAAATAGTATGAGTTAAGTGTTATGAGTTCGGAGCTTGACCAAATAGTCATGAGTTGTGAATGATAAGTTGCTAAGAAGAAGTAAATTTAAAATTTTCTAAAACTCCGAACTGAAATCTCATGACTGGCTATCCATAACTGACCTTCCTTAACTGACTTTCCACAGCAGGCTATCTATAACTTGCTATTCATAACTGACTACTCATAACTTATCGCTGTTCCGGAGGAACAGTTGTTTTTTTTGGTTTAAAGAAAAGCAGAAAGGCAAAAGCACAGAGCACAGTCAAAACACAGGGGACGAGAAAAACAGCCGTCCAATTTGTTATTTCTTTAATCGTGAAATGATCATGAATCCATCCGGCAAAAAGGCTTCCTAAATAATTTCCGATTCCATAAGTAACGAGAACGATTAGACTTTGCGCAGAGTGCCGGATATCTCTTGGTGCTATCGTGTCAGCGTAAATAAATGCAGCGGCAAAAAAGAAAACAAAACAGAAGCCATGAAGGGATAAGGAGGCGATGACCAGCCATGAAGGTTTGCCTATGGCAAAAATTATATACCGAGCAGGCCAGGCTAAGACACCGATGACCAGGATATTTCTGATACCAATCCTTTTAATAAGATAAGGCAGGAGAATCGCCAGGACGAAAATCTCGGCTACCTGGGCAATAACCATGACTCCGGGGACAGCGGCATCCGACAGGCCTATTTTTTCCGATGTTAAAAAGGGTGCTGTCAGGATGTAGTAAAACATAAGCTCTGTGGCCACAACAAAAGCAATAATGATGAAGACAGCGAAGTTTTTTTCCTTCATCATCTTGAGCGCTTCCAGGAAAGCCCAGGGTTTTGCCGCTTCTTTCTTGGGCGGGGTGTGAGGCAAGGTGAAGGACTGAATTCCCATAATAAAAGAAAAGATGCCGGCCAGAAGCAAAGTATCTCCCGCAAAGGCAACAGGTTCAAAGGATTTGGCTGCGTATCTCCATCCCATTAAAACAAGACCCGCTACAATCCAGCCGATCGTTCCCCATACTCTTATTATCCCGAAGTCCTTTTCTGGATCCTTAAGATTTATAAAAGCAATGGAATTTGTCAGGGCAAGTGTCGGTGCGTAAAGGAGACAGTAGAACAACATCAACCACATCATTGTTCTGTATTCAGTGATATTTGAGATAACGACAAGCAAAACACCGCCTGTAAGCTGCAAAAAACCAACGACTTTCTGGGATGCGAAATAACGGTCAGCAATTTGTCCACCTATAAAGGGCGCGACTATCGTAGCCAGAGGGAGCAGGCTGTAAATGATCCCGATGTGCAGTCCGGTGAACCCAAGGGTTTCTTTTAAATAGGCTGAAAGCACAGGAGCCCATGCGCCCCAGATTGCATACTGCAAGAACATCATCAGACCAAGACGGAATCTTACGTTCATGCTTACCTCTCTTTCTTTAATGCCTCAACGGCTATTATCCGTTTACTGTCTCGATAATTGTGCGGAGTTCTCTTCATGTTGTTATTTAAAAAGTGAAATCGGTTTAAACGATTTTCTTGCTCACCGGGTCCCATTCCACCTTGCGTCCCTCAAGATAAGAGATGGTCGCCATGTGACAGGTTATCGCTTCTTCGAAGCCGCGGTCTATATTGCAACTCGGTTGCCCGCCATTCCTGATACAGTCAAGCCATTCTTTAATATGGAGATGGGTCGTATTAACCGGCTTCCCTCCCCTCATGGTGTACATTAGACCGCGAGTGGCAAAATATGTTTCTGTTGCTGAAGTTACGGTATCAATCCCTTTTAAGCCGGGCCGGTATGTGAATAACGGCAATGAAGTGTTTATGATATTGTTCATAATTTTTTCTTTATACCGCGTCGATTCCCAGTCAGCAGTAACTGTCAGACTGGAGCCGACTTCCATTGAAGCGTCATGGCCCATAAATATTTTCCCGCGCTCTCTGCCGTTGGCGAGAGTTGCGCTGTAGACGAGCGTCAAATCCCTGTCAGGGTATTCATACACAACCTGGAAAACATCAGGAACATCACGGCCGTCTTGAAAAAAATAAATCCCGCCAGAAGCCATTACCGATTTAGGAATGCCAAGCTCCAGGATCTGATTAGCAGCATCATATTCATGCGATAATAGATCACCGGAGAGGCCCGTTCCGTAATCAAACCAGCAGCGCCAGCGGAAAAACCGCTCCAGACTGAAGGGCACTTTGTGGGGAGCCGGTCCTTGAAACTGCTCCCAGTCTATCGTTTCAGGACTTCCTTCTTCGTGAATATCATAAACCCAGGCTCCGTTAGGAGAGTTGCGGTTTGTGGTTGTCTCAACAAGCGTAATTTTTCCGAGAATATTCTTTTCCGCTATTTGTTTGGCTTTGATATAACTTTCCTGTTGTCGACCTTGATGTCCTAATTGGAAGACCTTGCCGCTGTTCTTAACAGCCTCAGTGATCTTAAATGTTTCATCAACAGTCCTGGTCATGCACTTCTCGCAGTAAACATGTTTTCCTGCGTTGACGGCATCGGTCGTCATCTGAGCATGCCAGTGGTCAGGAGCTGCTATGATCACAGCGTCGACATCATTGCTCTGGATCAGATCCTGGTAGTGAATATAGCGTTTTGCTCCTTTTAATAATCCAGAGCCTCCGCCTGGCCTGATATCATTCAGAGAGGTAGCGATGCCTCTCTCCGCCCTGACATCAAACACATCGCAAACTCCAGACAGGACCACATTCAAGTCCTCTTGGTTTAAAAAAGTTTCTAAGCCTTTATTCAGTTTGTTTTCTTTGGCTTGTTTCTTTTTTCTCTCTATCCAGTCAGGATGAGCAAAGCCAGCAGCATGCACGAGGTCTTCGCCCCTGCCTCCGAAACCAATGATTCCCAACCTTACGAGTTCCTTAGACTTTTTCAGGACGGTTTTAGGAAGAACTGCTGGTGCTTTCCTGCTTATACCCAGTTCTGCAAGAATCTCCTTTTTCTTAAAATCATCTGATAGTTTCTTTTTTAAAAGGGCGTATAAAAACGGACCAAACACGGGAATTGTCGCCAGTCCTTTGAGAATATCCCTTCGCCCAAGGCTTACCTTTTCTTTTTTTTCAGGCTTTATGCTTATTTTATCCGTTACCTTTTCTTTCCCGGTGGGCTTTTTGCTTGCTTGGCCAGTTAGCTTTTCCTCTTTGGCAGATTTTTTGCCCGGCTTATCCGAGGATTTTTTCTTTTTTTTCTGGTTCATTCGAATTCCTCCAAAAACAAATATTTTCAGAATTTTTTATTCAGGTTTCTTTTTCATGAAAATCAACCTGTCTAATCCGATGATTGTTCCTGTAGGAAATATTGTCAGAACAAACAAGGCACACATCTCTATCAAATTCTTGTTAACGATTATATAGCTTCCTTCGACAGGGGTTGAGTATGTATACCCGATAAACGGCGGATTAAAAACATAATAGAAAAATAACAGTGCGATTCCAGAAATACTTGCAATACGAGTCAGACATCCTGCTATCAATCCCAATCCGATGGCGATTAATCCCCACATATTTAAAAAGTCGACTATTCTTAAAGCTCCGGGGCTGGCCACTATAGAAGTAGCCAATCCTGAAAAGATCCCTTTTGTCTCTAAAAGGAATCCAGCTGAAGACCAATAAGGATTAAGCACTTTTACCATACCCTCATACAGAAAATGCCAGCCAATAAGAACCCTCAGAGCGACCAAAGCAGTTAATTGCATCGAAGTATAATTTGGCAACCGAGTTGGATATAATGCTAGATAAAATATTGTTTTTTTCAGCATCTCTCCCCTACCTTATATTTTGGATAGAAAATCATAAATTTTGCAATAAATCATTCGCAGATATAAGATTTCACTCTTTGATGTCTCAGAATTTGTTTCAAAACACGTGAGTTCATGGACAATTGATATACCCAATTAATCAGGATTAAAATATACAGATTTAGAAAGCGTGTCAATACTTCAATTTTATTTGACTTTTTTTTAAAATTTGATAAGAATTCTAACCGGTGCACTTATCAAGACAATAAAGAAGGAGACGACTATGGAGAGACGTGATTTTTTTAAAAAAGTTATTTTAACTCCTCTTCTCACACCTCTTTTCTTGGCAGCAAAAAAGAGCAAAAGCGGTTGTGAGCTTTATCTTATAGCAGACAATCCTGAAAAGTTCTTCCCCTTAATCCTTGAAGAATTGCATAATTATGTCGCAAACTACGGACACAGCTTTGCTTTTCTCAATTCTCATCCCCAGGAGAATGAACTAAGACGAATTCTCTCTCAAAGGGGTTTGACCTATGTCCAAAAACCCATCCATGCTGAATTGACTCTTTCATTCAGGCCTCTTCACAATAAAACTCTGCCCTCCTTCACTTTAATAAGAGAAGGAAGAATTTGGGATATAAGATCTCGCAAACTCTACTCTCTCTGGAGAGACATGAATAAAAATCACATGCCCTCCTCCAGTTTGACAATTGCTTCATTTAAAAGCAGGCAATCTCGTCCCTTCTCTGGAGAATATGTTTCTGTATACAAGGATGGTCGCAAGACAGAGATGATTTCATTGGAGGAAAATGTCACCAGATCTTACATAGCCAGAGGAGGAAAAATAACTCTCAGAGTCGAAAATAGAAAAACCTGGGTCTCAGAATCTCCCTGCCGCCATAAAATCTGCCTCTCCTCTCCACCGATATCTTTTTCTGGAGAACGGATCATCTGTGCTCCAAACCATTTTCTCTTGGAAATACAAG
>CAYUXD010000159.1:0-5992 GCA_964448655.1 uncultured Eubacteriales bacterium | reverse complement strand
AAAACGATACCTACGGCTATAATCATAAATCCAAATACTCTTCCTGTTGTTGATTTCTCTCTCCCAGAGAAGGGGTTATTTTAATGCTCTTTCCTTGCTTACAGTCAAGCAGAGAGATTACGACCAGCTCAATAAGGCAAAGATAGAGAAGGAAGGAGAATGGATTAGATGGCAAGAAGCTCGGGGGGATATGGATGAGCTGAAAAAGAAATATTTTTATGATGATGATAAAGAAGGTTTCGAGCGGCTAAGGCTTGACCTCGAGCAGCTCTTGAGCAAAGAGCGGATTAATGTTTCTTCTAGAAAAAAGTACGATTATGTTGAATTTAAGGGAGAAACTATCAAAAAGGTTAACGTAACCTTTGACATAAAGGGGTCTTATTTATCCTTGAAAAGATTTATTCATTCTGTAGAAGAATTCCCAAAATTCTTGCTGATAGAAAAAGTTGATTTTTTGAACATTGATGCTGGAGGAAGCGTGCTTGAGTTAAGAATTGTCTTGGCAGGCTATTATGAAAGCTAAAGAGATTATGTCGGCTTTTTTCATCCTTTTCTTGAGCATCGGTCTCGGTGTTTGGGCTGGAGAAGAAAAACTTCAGAAGAAAGGGCTTGAAACGGGTGGAGAAAAAAGTCTTATCAGGAAAGACCTGTTGTTGAGAGAAAAAATAGAGCTCGGAAATCCGGCAAGGAACATTTTTACTCTCAGAAGGTCAGTAAGCAGGGAGATTGAAACGGATCCAGTTGAATTGCGGCAGAACAAGCAGCAGAATCCAACCCTCCCTAATAAGTACGAGGCCTCTTCTTCTCTACCTGTAAACATAAGGTACATCGGATACGTCATTTCCGCTGATAAGATGGTTGCTCTTATTGTTTTTGAGGGAAATGCCCTGGCTGTGGAGAGTGGAGAAGTGATAAGCGATGGAGTGAAAATTGGCAAGATTACACCTGAGGAGATGGAAATCGTCGGTTCAGATTCCCAGAAAAGGAGATATTATTTAGAAGGAGAGAAATAATGAGAAAAGTAGCACTTTTGATAATAATTGCTCTGACCTTTTGGGGCTGTGCCACATTAAGTCGAAGCTACAAGTTAGGCACCGAGGCAGCACTCGGCAAGAATTGGGATGAGGCCGTCAAATACTACGAAAGGGCGGTGCTCGAGAGTCCAAAAAATTCTGTCTATCGTCTTGCACTTTTCCGGGCTAAACTTGCTGCCAGCTCTGTTCATCTCATTAAAGCTCGGGAGCTTGCCTTTCAGGGGAAAAAGGAGGAAGCTCTCGTTGAGTATGAAAGAGCCCTTTCCTATGACCCGTTAAATAGAATCATAGCTGAAGAGGCGAAAAGCCTCATCCAGGAAGAAGTTAAAGAAGAGGAACCCAAGGTGATCAGGATAGAACCCCCGGTTAAACTTAAGGTTGATAAAGAAGAAATTCATTTGAAATTTGTCGATGCCAATCTCCGCTCAATCTTTCAGGCTTTGGGAAAGCACGCTCGAGTCAATGTTCTTTTTGATGAACAATTCAGGGATATTACTTTTTCCATTGACCTTGTTGATATGATCTTTGAACAGGCTCTCAATTCGCTTTGTTTGGCCTCCAAGAATTTTTACAGGATTATAGATGAGAGAACAATTATTATCGCTCCTGACCTGCCCCAAAAAAGAATTCAGTATGAGCTGAATGCAATCAAAACCTTCTATCTCTCCAATATCAAGGCTGAGGAGATTCGCGTCTCTCTCACGCAGATGCTTCGCACTCAATATAAAGCCCCGAATATCATTGTTGATAAAAATATAAACACGGTCACTGTAAGGGATACTCCTGCTGTTATAGAATTGGCGGAAAATTTAATCAATATTTGGGATAAGCCAAAGGGAGAAATCATACTCGATTTAGAAATAATGGAAGTTTCTCGGGTGAGGATCAAACAGTTGGGTATGGAGCTGGACCAGGGTTCGATAAGCTTCAGATACACTGGGGGTGAAACAGACGAAGAACCGGGCTGGTTCAGCCTGAAGGGCATAGATTTTGCCAAATCTGAAAATTTTCAAGTCGCTCTCCCCGGGGCTATTGTCCAGTTTTTGGAAGCAGATTCAGACACCAAGATAATCTCCCAGCCCAGGCTTCGGGGTATTGACGGGGAAGAAATAACCTACCTTGTAGGAGATAAAATTCCTATCCCCCGAACCACGTTTACTCCTATCGCAGCCGGAGGATACGCTCAACAGCCCCTGACAAGCTTTGAGTACCAGGATGTCGGAATTGATGTCAAGATAACGCCCACGATTCATTTCGAAAAAGAAATAACTCTGGAATTAGAGATAAAAATAAAATCCCTTGGCGGAGCCGGGTATGCCAATATTCCTATTATTGCCACCAGGGAAGTGAAGAATGTTATCAGGCTTAAGGATGGGGAGACAAACCTCCTGGCTGGTTTGTTAAAGGATGAAGAGAGAAAAACCGTAAGCGGCATAGCCGGGCTTAAGAACATCCCTATCCTGGGAAGTCTTTTTTCCAGCACTGACCAGACTATTCAACAGACAGATGTTATACTGACCATTACTCCCTACATTATCCGTACAATTCCTCTAAGCGAGGAAGATCTGAAGCCACTCTGGGTTGACCTAGACGGAATTTCTCCTGCGGCAAGTGAAAGAGCTGGTCCTCCTGAGGAGGCGCTTGCTGATCGAAGAGCGAGGAGAACTGCTGAAGTAGAGGATATGGCGAGAAGAGGGGAACAGAACCAGGTTTTTCTGACTCCGGCTAATTTTGAAGTTCCCCAGAATCGAGAATTTCGAGTTAGTGTTAATGCCAGAATTCAAGAAGATATCAGCAGCATGTCTCTGGACATAAGCTTCGATCCAGGGTCAGTGCAATTGAAGGAAGTTGTTAGAAGGGAATTCCTTAACCAGCTCGGAAAAGATGTGCCTTTCTTGGAGAATATCGATAATTCCTCTGGAATCTGCACTATCGGATTTTCGAGTACTGAAATAGGCAGAGGGATTAAAGGCACAGGAAGCATCGCCACTCTTGTCTTTCAAGCTGTGAGTAAGGGTGAGAGCACAGTCCAGGTCACCAGTGTCTCGGCCAATAAGCCTACGGGTCAGACCCTGATGTTTGAGACAGGCCAAAGCCGCGTTGTTGTCAGGTAGGAATCCGCTCACTCTCTCCACACGCCCTCAGCCCATTCACGCTCCTCGCAATGACTTTTAATTTCCCGCACTTCAGGATGAGCTCAGGGATTTATAAGATTGGGAGGGGAAGTCTAAAATCCTCAAATTAAAAAATCAATCGAAAATGCCAAAACAACGCAGATAAAATTAACAGCATAAAGCAAGAAGACTGTTTTTCTTTCTGAAAGCCCTAAATCAACAAGGCTATGGGAAATGTGGTCACATCCTCCCTTGTAGAATAGTCTATGGGAGGAAATTCGTCTTATGAAGACGAATAATGTATCAAATACGGGGACAAAGAAAATTAAAAAGAGGAATAAAATCAGGGGCAAGATTTGAGCTTTATAATCGCAAAATACTCTGATACTGATGATGCTAA
Source organism: uncultured Eubacteriales bacterium (assembly GCA_964448655.1). Taxonomy (GTDB): domain Bacteria; phylum Acidobacteriota; class Aminicenantia; order Aminicenantales; family Aminicenantaceae; genus SOIV01. Next base: position 2,444 of record CAYUXD010000159.1, on the reverse strand, counting down.
ATAAAGTCCCTATGAAATAGCTTCCATGAACTGTTTAATCTGGAATTGCCTGATTTAGTAGCCAGCTCGTTACTTCCCAGCTTTTCTAACTGTAAGCTGGTGGTTGGTCTTCAGCTATGACTTAGGAAGCTCCGTCGCCTCTTTTATAGCATGGGTGGCATGCTCCCATGCCTTCTTATAGTGGTGGATTGCCTTGCCTAACTTGTAGTCATCACGGTTCTCATCACCCTTGGCGAGTTCTTTCTCAGCCTTTGCTATCTCGCGTTCGAACTTGTCCTGTCGTTCAGGATCGGCTGGGACTAACAGGAGCGCATCCTTAAGCTGGATCTCCGCCAGCAACCGGTCAACCTTTAACAGTTGTTCGATTGCAATCTCAACTGCAACTTGGGCTTCTTCGCTGATCTGGTGCTCTTTACCCTTTTTACCGTTCTTAGGTGGCAGCTTGTCCAGATCGACGATGATAAAGTCACCATGTTCATCATCTATGTTGATGGGTTTTGAGCAGGATGTGTGGATCTTTGTCAGCTCTATGCCATCGGATACGAGTTTAATTTCTGGGTGCAGTTTCCCTCCGGTCTCCTCGGTCGCCTCAACCACGAAAGTATCTCCTTCTTCAACATGGAAGGATCCCAGAAGGACGTTTTTAAGATATACATAAACATCAATTGGTAAAGAATCTGTGTACTCGAGTTCGATAAGTGAGATTCCACCGCACTTTCCGTCATCAGGGATTCCCTTCAGCAAGTCGATCAGCTCCCTAGCGGCGCGGCGCTCGCGGTCCAAGACCTTCTTGCCACCCTCTGATTTCAGGTGGAAGTTGTCGGTCCACAGTTTATCCTCAAGGCTTTTCTCGATCTCCCTAATGGCCTTGCTGATTCGCTTAGACTCAGGGGCATGCATCCACAACTGGTTAATGATGTCCTGTTTCAGTACTTTTGGTTCTTTTGGTTCCTGAACCGTTAACACAACACCATCGAGCCCCATGTGGCTATCGAAATCGTCATCAATTCCGTTGGCAACTCGAGCCTCTACTGTGTATGTTCCTGCCTTTGTAAATGTATAATCCCATTTTGTCCATGGTGTCTCGCCATTGCTGCCTACAGTGGAGACGCTGGCGTAAAACACGGTATACACCACCACGCCACCAGAATCTTTTATTTGGACCTGTGCGTTATCGTTGTAAGGCGACCAGTCTTGAGCATCGAAGAAGGCCCAACCTTCTATTATGCTGCCCGCCGTGGCATCAAACGTCTGTGATAAAGTGGTGTAGGATCCAGCTCCGTCTGTCTTCAGCAGCGCAAAGGAGTCCCCGTCTATTGCGGAATATGACAATGGTTTTTTCCAGGCTGGGTAATAGATCAAGGCGGCTCTAGCGGATCCACCCTCCGGAATGTAGGTGTCCCAACCTGATAAGTCGCCTGTCTCAAAACTCGGATTGACCAGTTCTGGTCGAGCCAAAATAGCATTTGGGCATACCAGCACAGCCATGGCAGCAAGGATAACGATCCTTACCAAATTTGCTTGTTTTAATACTTTCATTGTTGCCTCCTTTCCTTTATATTAAATCTGATTTGTGGTTTAATTTTATCATTAGTTTTAAGTGGGATTGTCTTCGATCAGAAGTACTTTGATTTGTTTATTAATCATTTTTGATAGTAAATAGACCTCATATGTATAAATAGAATCAGTTACATAGATAAAGTTACTGATATTATGAATTTAAGTAAATAGCCTTAAGAGATGATTTTCAGGTTAACCTATTTATCCCCTAATCTAAACAGAAGGATGATACTCCTCAAGTGCAGCTAAAAATAAAAAGATAACCCAAGAGAAAACTCAGTCCCTCCAAGGTTAACATTTTCATCAAGCTTTGAGCCTTTTTAGTAGGAATTGAACTAAATGTTCTTTCTCCTCGTGGTTTAAATTGCAATAAACATGCCAAAATTATCCCAGGGGATATTCAGATCCTTTTCAAACACTTTGTGTCATTTTTTAACAGTTAATGTCCGTACTCGAACAGAAATAAATATTCCCCATATCAACTTTGTGACAGAGAATAGCCAAGATTCCATTGCTCTATAATCCAGTCTTAACTTTCTGTTTTGCATGATAAAGCAGTTCCCAAGCAATTTTGGAATCAATACGTCACCATTTTCTTTGATATTCATCGCTTTTCTCTAAAAATCCAAGGATTAGAGATACCTGTCCATTTGATCGTATAAAGAAGCAACTCATTGTTGTGAATAGCATCGTAATCGATTTATCCTGGATAGTATCTAAGCAAATATCTCCTTGCTTATAGCAACCTCCGCCATTTGGAAAATAACATAACGGCTGTGTCTCAGAACCTTAGCTCCGACCTTTATAAGTTTCACAATCAGAGTCCGAAGCGACCAATGTTTGATTTTTCTCGGAAGAACCAATCTTCGCAGAAAGTTGCCTAG
>CAYUXD010000158.1:0-6004 GCA_964448655.1 uncultured Eubacteriales bacterium | reverse complement strand
ATTTGTGGAGATTATAAGGTGAATTACCTCCGCTCACAAGAGGGGGTTTCAAGTCCTGGGTGCAACCGTTGATCATTATGTTCACCATCCCCTTTGCATTCATCGGTGCGATGGTGGGGCTGCTTATCGGGCGGGATCCCTTCAGCATCGTGACGCTCTTCGGGATTGTGGCATTGGCCGGGGTCGTGGTCAACGACTCCATCGTGCTGATTGATTTCATTAATAAGGCACGGGAACGGGGGATGGCGAAGTGGAAGGCAATCGTCTCAGGGGGTAGGCTGCGATTCCGGCCCATCATCCTCACCAGCGTGACCACTATCTTCGGTCTGCTGCCGATGGCCATAGGCCTTGGCGGAAAATCTGCCACCTGGGGACCGTTGGCCAATACCATCGCCTGGGGCTTAGGAACAGCAACGTTCCTGACGCTGTTCGTGATCCCTTGCCTTTATGCCATTGTGGATGACATCGGCAGTAAGCTGCATGTGGGGCGGTTCAATGGGCATAAGGAGGAGATTGAGGGGATAGTTGAGGAGGTTTGAGTTATAGAGGCTGGTGAAGTTTAGAAGCTGTATTCCAAGATAATAGAAAGTCTGTCCTTCACCTGGCTCTTAATGCTGCGCATCACCGGCCACAAGGTTTGAGAAATCAAATACATATGGTTTGATCTTAACCATCAAGAATGCTCTGAGCGTTGGATTTGCACAGAGCCCTAAGGGTCAGGTGCAAAAGCCCTGGTTAGGCTGTTGCTTTATTGTAACTGTTTAGTGTTAGAACTCGAAGATGCCCTTTCGCTAAGACAACTGATTTCTGCTAATTATTGTACTGAAAGATATTTAGCAAATCATGCTACTTTCTTACCTCTAGTTCGTCAAGTACCTTGCCTGTCTCCTCTGCGCCGGGATGCTGAATCCGTTTACGTACTTTAAGAGCTGCTTTAAGACGTTTTTTAGCAAGTTGTAGTTCACCCAGTTCCTTATGGCATATACCGCAGAGATGAAGAGCGTCTGCTTCGCCCCAGGCATAGCAGCACTCAGGATGCTGGGAGCGGTCAAGGGCTTTACGGGCATTGCCAAGCCCAGCGCGTGGATCAGGAATTGCAAGATTAATTTTTGCCAATTGTAATAGAATATCTATAGCAAACTTACCATAACCGCAGCCTTCCGCATGGTTCATACCTGTTGTTGCTTCTGAAAGAGCACTCGGAAAGTCCTCGGCACAATAAGCGATCTCAGCAGCTAAAATATGTGCACGGATGATACATTCCATTTCACCGGACCGGTCTGTCCAGTCCCGAACTTTTTTAAGCTGTTTGCGTGCTTCAGTAATTGAATCGGGAAGGGAGAAAAGGGCAAGCAGTATATGACAGAGTGATATATCTCTTGGCCATTCGTTACGTTCACAAACAGTCAGGTTAGCCTCAGTACGTTCATAAGCAACCTTTTTATTGCCGAGAGCAAAGAGATGTTCAGCTTCACAGATGCCATCAAGGGAAAATAGAGGTTTACCTTGTATCTCCATTGCCTTGGCGAAATTTTTCTGCGCTTCCAGGATTTCACCAAGGGCATGATAGGTGGCTGCCAGACAGCTGTGATTAACTGTCCTTCTATATTTATCATCAGCAGGAGTATATTCAAGAGCTTCTTTCAGAAGCCTTCGTGCTGTAGGGAAAGCTCCGCGAGCCATAACAACCATGGCGCTATTTCGAAGTCCTGCTGAGAGATTTCTACAATCCTCATCCCTTCGTCTAAATTCGCTTTGTAATTCAAAGCAACGCTCTGCTGTACTCAAATCTCCTTGTGCATCAGCAGCCAGTCCCCAACAAGCAAGTAAGTAACTACGAGCAAATAATGGAAGTTGCGGTGCAAGATGCTGGGGTTCACCATCTTTTGCAAAGAGTGATAATATGCGTATCATTCGGCCGTAATCACCTAAAGTATGATAAAGGTGCTCTTGGCCTCCACCACCCCCCATTGCATTATCGTACAAGTCATGTGCCTCCTGAAAACGTCCAGCCAAAATACTGTGTTCTATCAATGTCTCATATCGATCCAGCATCTCTGGTTCCCGCGGTTTAGTATCGGGTCGGGTATCAAGCCCGATTACCAGTTTCCCTCTTACAACCTCGTGTATCTTCTCAGATGGAACCCCAAGCAAGTCACGGAAGTATTCTCTCAGGAAGGGATGGGCGGTATAAGTAATGCTGTTTCGCAGTTCATATGTATACACCAGTCCCTGTTTATGCAGACGTTCAGCAAGTCTCATCAGTTTAGCTTGTTTAATGCCGACCAGTGTTCCGGCAATCTCTCCTCCCGCATCAATTAGGTATGCCAAGACCTCCATTGAAACACCTCTGGGAAAGACAGATAATCTGACCAGAAGGTCCCGCTCTTCATCAAGAAGGTTCTTTGCATACCCTGCAAGTATGCGTCCCAGTTTGGCTGCCTGGGGTTCATCCTCAGAAATCTTTTCAAGATTGAATTCCTGCGCCCCCTTTAGGTCTCCATTGCAGAAGTGATTCAGATAAGACCCCAGTACAGATACAGAAAGTGCGTGCCTGCCTACAGAGGCGGCTAATGCCAGCAGTTGTTCCTCATCTCCTCTGACTTTCCATGCCTTGAGAACATCCACTGCTGCCTGTTTATCAAGTACGTCCAACTGTTTGCTGCGGTACCCGGCGCCTTCCCACTGTTCCAAGTCGGCAAGCTTGAATCTGGAGGTGATCAAAGCGCGTGTCCGCCCCAGTCCGCTGGCTATCGAACGCAGCAAATTCTTTAGCCGGTGATCCTCCAGATCACCCCTGGCCCGGCCTGCTTTGCCAATAGACTGTACCCGCTCCAGACCATCCAGCACCAGCAGGTGCGGCTCACTTCCGGATAGGGCGCGCTGCAAACGCTCCAGACGGCCTCCTGCACCTTCTCCTTCCTCACCTGCAAATACAATGCATGTTTCCCGTAAAAAGGCATCTGTATTAGGCTCTTCATAAAAAGACCATACAAGTATGCTTCCCCGCAATTTGTCCGTCTGGATGCCTTTTAAAAAACGCTCGATAACTGCCGTTTTACCGGCTCCTCCTATTGCAACAAGGGAGCGCACACGATCGGGGTGGACAGGGTCTTCCCACCACTGCTGCAAATCTTTCAATAAATTCTGCCTTCCGCGAAAGTGGGGAGCAGGCTGTAGAGGATGCACTACCCGGAATACCCATGGTCGTCGTTTTAGAATTCTATTAGGTGCTAATTCTGTTTCACGTGCCCAGTTTGACAGACTGGTGGCTACTTTTAATGCCAGATCTTCCGGTGTGGTGAATGTTTCCCGTGTAAGCCCTGCTTTACGCTCAAGAAATGCACGGAAATCCTTAAGTGCTTGAACCTTTTTAACGACCTCTGCAATTTCTTCCTTCTTTTTTGCTTTCAGAAGAAGGTCCTGTTCCTTAGGTTGAGCCCAGCCATAATTCATATCCACAAGAAAAGCAAATACCGGTTTACCAGCAACAAGAGCAGTCTCCACCTCGAGCCATGTAATACTCCTGTGACCGTCACCGCCCTCATCAGTTCCGGGCACCCACCCATAACGATGGGCTACCATTACAATTAGTGCGTCACATTCACGTACTTTGTTTTGACATACTTCCACCGGTTCATTCGGTAATGCCCCAAAGGTCTCCATTGCTACAGGCAGGTCTCCCATACGCATTATTGCGTCGGAAACCTTTTGACGGTGATCCTGCATATCAATCGCTGTTGAGGATAGGAAAATTCGATAAACAGAGGTTGTTGTTTTATTCATAGGATTCAATCAATAAGAGTTAATTCCCCATCTTACTTTGAGCAGATTTTTTACTGTCAACAAATGAATTAAGATTATATGTAGCCTGACAATTCGGATAAGTGGCTGGCAAAAGAGCGAGGCGATTTTGCCAGTCCGAATCCATCCGGAGGTTAGGGGAAAATCCGCAATATCAATGTAAGATCCATATACCCAGCTAAGAAATAGTAAAGACCATATACTTACGCGGGGTGATACCGCACTTCTGTGTTTTGGTTTGGAATGTGGTCTAAGAAACGCGATCTATTAATATCAGGCCGTTTTCCTTTCTTGTAAGGGCTTCTAAAAATGAGACCGCCTGACCTTTTCCGAGCATGAAATAGGTGAAGTTCCTCTATTGCTCTAGTCATCGACACAAACATGAGACGGCTCTGCTCTGCTAAGTCTTTTTCGCTCGAGTCAAGTCTGGGCAAAATACCATCCTCTAAACCAATCACGCAGACAACTTTTGCCTCTAAGCCTTTTGCACCCTGCAAAGTCATCAATTGGACATCTAAACCCTTTCCGAGAACAGTCCATTGACCTGAACTCTCAACCCAAGTATCTACCTCATCCAAGAAACCTTGAGTTTGTTTCCATGGAACGAGAGTGTTGATTACCTGGGCTACGAAAACATCAGGCTCCTGGCTATTGTGGTAAAGAGCGATAAGATCCGAGAATGCCGAAAATATCAGCGAGTACAGCCAGTCATCCTCCCTTTCGATTTCAAGACCAGCCCACAGATTAGGCGATTTTTTCCCTATTACATGTTCCCAGAGGGAACTAATTTTTTGGAATGCGCTTTTTCGTTCTTCCTTTTTTTCTGCTTTCCGCACTTTTTTGGAAGGAATTCCAGTAGAAGCATTGTCCATAAACGCTTCCAAAATTTCACGAAATGCCAAGCTATCGTGACTGTTTCTCAACCATTTTGATAAAACAGATATTAAGGGTAGTCCTTCCCCAGGTAGCGTGAGTGGAGCGGTGAAATTAATTCTAGCGTTTCTCAGTTCTTGAACAACTGACGTGGCAAAGCCCCTATGCGGAAACAAAATTAGAACATTGAGAGAGGGCAGAGCTCTTTCAACGATGGATCTTACTATAGCTGCTTCTTGTTGATCGCTGGGTGTATTGTGGATCTGAATCTTGGGCCCTTCCTTTACATGATACTCGAAATCGTCCTTAGGTAATCTCTGTGCATCGAAGTCTCTTACCATTGATATCGAACCCTCAAGGATATGTTTATGACAACGGAAAGACTTCGTTGAGGTTTCTATTTTCGCTTCTTTACCAAAATCCCTTTTAAACTTTCTAATAAACTCAGGTGAGCCTCCTCGCCAGGAGTAAATACTCTGGTCGTCATCACCAACAACAAAGAGCCCATCCCTTTGTCCCTGCGACAACAAAAAAATAAGCTCAAATTGGGCGGCATTAATATCCTGGTATTCATCCACAAGTAGATGTCTACATTGTGTTTGATATTTGGCCAGCAAGTCTGAATTTTCTTTTAAGAGCCGACACGCCAGTAATATTTGCTCATCATAGTCAATCGCAGAGCAACTGCGAAGGATTCTCTGATATTTTGAGCAAATATGACATTTCTTTTCGTCTGAGTAGTTGCAAGCGCCAAACTGTCGGCATTTGACAGTTTCTTGAGCATCATCTCTATCATAACCAGCAAGCTGTGCGGCATCGCTAACTAGAATGTTCCGTAGTCTATCACTTGTGACCACACCGACAATATCTTCTAACCCGATTGCACAGGGGTTCTCCCTCAATATCTTGTATCCTAAGCTGTGCATAGTCCTGATTGATCTCGGTTGTTTCTTGTAAGGTAGGTAGAGATCCGGTTTCGTCATATCTGAGATTCTATCCCGCATGTTCTTCGCTGCGGCAGCCGTAAACGTGATTACAGCGATATTTTGAGGTGGAACGTTCTGTTCTTCGACCAAAAATCTTATTCTCTTCCCTAAACAATAAGTTTTGCCTGTACCTGGACCTGCTAAAATTAAGGTCGGGCCGGGAAGCTTATGAAGGTCGTCGCTCATCACTAAAGTGTCTCGTTTTACTGCCACAGTCAGCAGGATACATATGAAATATTCACCATGAAAATATGTACCCCTCTAACAAGATTTATACGGCGCAATAAAAAATGTGCTGTTTCACAGAAACCTGGACAAAACAGGGGAAGAAAATGTTGCGG
>CAYUXD010000157.1:3208-6006 GCA_964448655.1 uncultured Eubacteriales bacterium | reverse complement strand
ATACTCCTGAAGCTTATCCTTTATGCCGGCTAAATCCTCATCAAGTTTATCTGGGTTAAATATGTCCTTCCCTTTTAGCCAAGATATAATTCCATGTTTTTTGTTCTCTATCATAGCCTTTTGAAGGACGCTCGAAGGCAACTTCGCTTCTCCTTCAAACACGACCTCACCGACCTTAATCTTCTTTCCTTCTTTAATTTCAAAGACTATATCGACTGTGCTATTTTCCTTTTCGTTCATAACAACTTTAACCTCACCATAATAAAGTCCTTTCTCCACAAGCAGCTCCTCTATCGTCGTCTTGATTAACTGGATTTTATAGGGACTGTAGAAGGAATAAGGGATGATATACTCTTGCGTATCTTTTAATTTTTTAACAATCTCATCCTCTTTCAGCTTTCTGCCTGTCTTATAAGTTATGTTCCTGATGACAGGATTCTCTTCAACTGAAATTTTTAAAATCTTTCCCTTGGCGCCTTGTTCTTCTTCTATTTTGATATTGGAAAAAAATCCTGTGGACCACAAAACCCTAAAATCCTTCCTCATCACATCCCTGTTAAAGGTGCTCCCTTCCTTCATAAAAAGGTAATAACGTATTGTTTCCTGAGGTACTCTCGTATTCCCGACTATCTCAACCTTCTCAATTATATCCTGCGAGAAGAGAACAAGAGGAAAAAATAGAAATATCGCAAATAATAAAGATTTCTTAAACACTTTGCTGTTTTTTCGTCCCTACTAACTCTTAGCGTTCTGATTATATTGGAATCAAACAGATGTCTAAATTTATAATTTTCTATATTTATTTCTCTGCCAAGACAATTTGAAAAATTCCCAACTGGTTTTTCTCTTATGCTTGCTCTTCGCCAGTATAGAAAAATGCATCTCCATCTCGGGGCTCTTTGGGGTCTGAAACAGGCTTCCAGGCGATATGTAGCTGCTTCTCATTACGCAACAAATCTATCACTGCTGCATACATGCTCGATTGAGCAAAATAATATATTTTTCCTGCTGAAAAATATGGTTCAGGCGGACTAAAGCCCTCCCCTGCAAAAACAGCCTGCGCTATCTCTCTTCCTTCCGAATACAGAAGAATTGTCTTATCGCCCCATCTTGTTCTGCCCCCTTTTCTGTCGATTGCGTATAATTGGACGCAATAGCTGTCAATCTTGAAGCTTGTAATTTCCATAGCCATGAGTTTGCCTCCTTTTACCTTTAGTTTTCACAAAAGCGGACAACTAATTCTAACACATCCCTTCTTATAACAGGATTCTGTATCCATTTAATACCGCCAGCTTTTCAGGTCTGCTCCTGGTGGTGCAGTCTTAAGAATTCGCTCCAAAATCCTGGGAATATACATCTGATGGTATCTCAGCCGTGAAATCGAATTCGGTCTTGTATGATCTCCATTCCAGCAATGTTCTGCTCTGTCTCCGTAATCCACGACTCCAGCATAATGAGGATCTTTCGTATTTTCGAGAAATTCTTCCGTAAGGTAGACAGCATTGTTAAGATAATAGGTATCCATATCACCGCAGTAGATATGGATTTTTCCTTTAAGTTTGGGACCGAGTGTCTTCCAATCTCTTTCCAGGATGTATCGAAGGTCATAATTCTCACGCCAGTATTCAGCCACAGAATGATCTATTTCGCCAGTCAACTTATCCCAGATAGGCTTTGGATAGCCGTCCTCACCGACCTGTGAATATACTGCCTGCCAGATGTCCCATTGATCACCCGAGCGGCTTTTTGTTCCGAGTGCGAGTTCCCGGTGATTCATCTCTTCAAGGGTAGAACTGATCTCACCCAGATAATTCCGGTGCCCTGGCTTCGGAGTTCGCTTCCAGCGGCTTTCCACATAATAGGCATTTTTCTGCTCATAGATATTAACAATGCCATAGGCGCGAAAATCGATCGGGTCAGGACAGGCCGCATAGCAACCGTTGTATTCGTCTGGATAAAACACCTGGGCAGCTAGAGCTTCCCAGCCGCCTGTCGAACCACCGTAGAGAAAACGCGCCCAGCCTTCTCCAAGACAACGGAATTTCTCCTCGATATACGGGATAAGCTCATAGGTGATTGCATCTCCGTAGGGCCCCAGATTAGCTGAATTCACTGCATAAGAATCATCATAATAAGGATTAGCATGCTGAATTTCTATAATAACCATCCTCGGAAAATCTTGGCTCGTCCAATCTTTGTAGAATTTATAGGCATATTCTTGAACAATCTTGTTGTATGCTTCCCGTTTGAATCTTTCGCTATAGGTAGGCTTAAGATTCGAATCAGGTGGAGTCTCCCGAAATCCGCTGAAAGTATAGGGGAAATGGCCATGATTAATGACGAGGGGGTAGCGCGCTTCAGGATGTTCATCAAAACCTTCGGGCAACAGAACACAGGCACCGAGGTGCATGGGACGACCCCAGAATTCTGTCAAGAGTTTACTCTGGATTTTTATATGCTTGATATATTTCGCATCTTTTGGTTCAGGAATTAGTGGGATTTCTTTATCAAGAGTAATTTTAATCACCTCATCTTTTTGGGAGTCGATCCACACTTTCTGGGGAGTGCTGTAAAGATTACCAGGCGCCCGGTTCCAACGCTGTCCCTCTCCCCTATCCATCGGGAGTTTTACTGTATGACCATCAGCTCGATGGAAAGTCTCATAGCGATGAAGAAGAGCCTGCACCCAGTATTCTCCGACCGGAATCTCTGATATGCTTTTCAACGGATAGCCAAAAACACTCCGGTCTACCTCCGCTACTTCTCCTGGTTTCAGTCCATCTACATCAATACCAAAA
>CAYUXD010000157.1:0-3198 GCA_964448655.1 uncultured Eubacteriales bacterium | reverse complement strand
TTGCGTATCAGGGCTATCGCTAATCTGAAACCGTGGCTCCCTGCTTGGATCAATGGAGACCATCAACAACACCCGTCCATCAAGAGGTTCTTTACTCTGTTCTTTAGTAAACAAAACTCCAAAACGGAGCTTACCAGCTTGATTCCCTCCGTTTGGGTGGCCTGAGAGCAGGAAGACTAAGATAATGATTAAAGACGGGAACAGCAAAACTAATTTTCTTAAATTTCTCTTTTTCATGGAATTTACCTCCTTTAAGAATAATAGAGAATCATTAATCAAAAAAATCTGTCAATAATAAAGATTCAACTCCTTCTTTTGTTTAATTTATCAAAAATAAATATTTAACATTTTCTTGCAATTCTTTTATAGGACAAAAAAAGACATAATGCGACACTTTTTTAAAAAAATGTTGACTCTTCCTTCATTTAAGGATAGGATTCTAATAAAATTATGCCAGAAATATTTTTTATCACGCTATTCTAAAAAATAAAATGACTGAAGAAAGAAGAAAATATAAACGGTATAAGTGTTTGCTTCCTGCCCACGTGCTACAAGCTGAAGGCAAAGATAAACTAATCCAGAGAACCACAGTTCATGATTTTTCCCGTGGAGGCTGCAAGCTAATTATCAATATTGTTACCCTTGATCCAGGGTCCGATATAGAGTTAGAAATCTATGTTCCAGAAAAAGGGATGAAAACCCCGTTGAAAGCAGAAATTGCCTGGAAAAAAATGGCAGGTGATAAATTGGAAATAGGATTAAAGATAAAGGGCATGAAAAAAGGAGCAAATAAAGAGATTCTCAACTGGGTTGCACCCTTAGGACTGGAAACGAAGAAGAAACCGAAGAAATTAACAAAGAAAGATTAGAAAAAAGCAGGAATTCATTTCATAAATCCGGAATCATCTAATCAGGTTTTTTATTTCCTTTTTAACTTATCTTTTATCACCTAATTAGTTCATCTCCTCCTAATCCGAATTTTAGTCCAACGCTTACTGTTCTCGCTCTCATCGGGTATCCTGGTTCAGTTACATAATATTTATTGAAAAGGTTTTCTCCTTTAAGAAAAATAGTTAAATTCGAAAAACTTTTCGAAAGAGTAGCATTTAAAACAAAGTAACCGGGAATTCGAACTATATCATCGAAGATTTTCACCTCCGAACCAGAGACAGCAAGTCCCCACAAAGTGAATTGAAGTTTATTTTTAGCCGTAACGTCCAGAACAAAGTTCAACTGGGATTCAGGGACAAGGTCAAGCGGACGATCTTCTTCTTCATTTCTCGCCTTAAGATAGGTATAGTTTGCAGAAAAACTCATCCAACTGACTGCTTTCTGGGCTTCGAGTTCAAAGCCAAAGATATGTGCTTTTCCGATATTTAAATTGGTCTGGAATCCACTGGGCAAACGAACAGCACTGATAAGATCTTTTATCTTGTTGTAAAAGATTGCACCAGAGAGAAGAAAATTTTTTTCATACCTTAAGCCAAATTCATAGCTTGTTCCTCGTTCATCCTTAAGATCCGGGTTTCCAGCGAGCGAGCTGTACAATGAACGCATCGACGGGAATCTTGACTTTTGAGAGAATGTCAAATGAATATCAATATATTCATAGGGATTAAATTTTAGACCTAAAATAGGATTTAATGATGCTTTGTTATCTCCTGAATATTTTCTCAAATAATCAAGACTTACGCCTGCTGCCAGTTTCAATCTTGGATTTAGGCCTAAATGATTCTCGAATCCGACGGAAAGAGTCTGGTGTTGAAACTCTTCCCATTCCCCTCCCCTGTCATCCTGAGTTCTGATATTATCATCTCTGTAATTCAAACTAAATTTCAATTCATTTTGAGACAGATAAGGAACGGTCCCGAGAAGGAAGGTTCCGTAGGAATCGTTATTATATGTAGACTCCCACATCAGATCATTTATACTGGCGTCTGTATAAGCATCAAGAATGTTATCGTGCCTGACATAGTAGCTTCTAAACTTAAGATGGCCGTTTTTCAGCAAAGAAAATGTGCCACCGAGATTGAGCTGGAGACGATTCCAGCTCTTGAATCTCCAGTAGCGGGGAAAGTAAAATTCTGTGGCAAAAGGAACACCAAACCCCGACCAGTAATAAGCTGCTTCTAAAAGTATTTCGCTCTTCTGGCTGGGATAAAAATACACCTTTCCCGTAATGTTCCTTCTCTCATAATCGCTGTTTTCTCTGAAAGTATTTTCTCCATTCCTGTTCCACTCGAATCCATCTGATCTGTCAAAAAAAGCAAAGCCTGAGAGAAAGACGTTTTTCCAATGAATTGCCCCTGAGGAAGAGATGTTTATGGAGTCGTTGCTTCCATAAAGCGTTTTCAGGGAAAAAAAAGGAGGATTTGGTCTTCTGGTAATGATATTAATAACCCCCCCAAGTGCATTGGGACCGTAAAGAACAGAAGAAGCCCCTTTGACAACTTTTATATTCTCAACTTCTTCAGCAGGGATGGTCTTAAGGTCAAATGAATTAAAAAAGGGCTCATAAATCGGTATCCCATCATAAAGCAAAACAATTCTCTGGCTTTCAAATCCTCGGATTTTTATCCTGAATTCGTTTTTTGAACCGGAAGAGATAAATGTCCCGGAAGTATAAGAAAGCACTTCGGAGAGGTCTTTAGGAGATAAGGATTCAATTTTTTCTCTCTTAATCAAAGACGTAGTGGAAAGGGGGAGATCTTTGGGCAAGGGGGCTTCTACGACTATCTCTTCTGTGATTATTTTTTGTTTCTCCTTCTCTTTCTGGTCCCCTTTCTGTGCAGCTAAGGCTGAAGAAGAAGAAGAGAATGAGTAAGACCGGATGGAAAAGATGTAAAAGAAAAGGAAGAAGATTATTCCGATGACCGATAATCTGATCCTATTCTGTTTTTTAACTGCTAGAGAAATAAATTCTACCCCTGGGTATGCAGTAAATATTCTCATTTCGAAAAATTGCTTTCTTTATTATGGAAATACCTAATGTAAGGAGCTAGAGAATATTTGTCAAATTTCTTATGAAAGGTTCGGAAGTAATCCTTTTGGTTTCATCAGGAGCTCTGTGGTCTTCTGTATGACCTCTGGAATGACCCTTTTCATCTCCTCTGTCAATCCTTCCCCAAGATTATACAAGTTTTTAGACTCAACAGCGACAACCTTAAGGATGTCTTCGGCTAGATCGACGACCGCTTC
>CAYUXD010000156.1:1882-6009 GCA_964448655.1 uncultured Eubacteriales bacterium | reverse complement strand
ACTTTACCCAGCATTCCAGGTCCACAGTAGTAAGGATCATTTACTTTCATTCCAAAATGGCCGTTTTCTGAGTCAATCGATGGACTGGAACCACCATAAATTAGAGAGAGAACTCCAGAACTGTTAAAGAATAAGTTCGAATCACTAGTAAAAACAGTAACCAGGCCAGGCCCCACACCCATAGCGGACATCCTATCAGCAAAATCGGATTCTATATAATCAAAAACTCCAAAAAGACCAGCCAGACCGTTTTTAATTCTTTTCCCAGCAATTATTCCAGTAGTAAAAATTTCTTTATGACGAATTCCGTTTTCATGGATTCCTAACCTACAATCAAACGAGAACCAGTCATAAGGACTTATTCTTGAAAAATCTTTCTTAAGAAAGTCATTGTATTCCAGGTCTGCCGCGATGAAGAAGTGGGCTTTATCATTTGCTGCAGTGTAAGCTCCAAATGGTATGCTTAGGTTATAATAGTGTTTATTTTGAGGGTTCCCTGTTGTGAAAGCTTTACCTGATAACGCCTTAATTCCGTAAGCAGGGTTGAGAATGAAGGCTAAAGATTTTCGAAGTACTCCTTCAAATCCGGAAGAGTTCTCATCCAAGAGCAGATCTCCAATTTTAAATAAAACTTCACCCAGCGTTACACCTCCAAGGGTATTAAGAACAAGATCATTTGAAGAAGGTCGAATCGATTCTAAAAAGACTTCCCAGGTATAACTCCCAAAAGTGGAACAGATTGTGGATTCCAGGAAATTTAATCCGTTTGCCCTTCCTATGGAATAATGAATTGCTCCATGATAAGGGTGTCCTAACTGGTTGGTCCTGTAAGTATCGATATCATAAGCAAAACCAGATCTAAGATTTTTAAGCATGGACTGCAATGAAATGTTTGCCCAAGGCTGATGATCTATGAACTTATTAAAAAACCATACTGTTACATTAAGGGAAGTGATCTCAGAAACTGCCTTTGAATAGCTCTTCTTGTTTCTCTGGATTGAGATTATTTCGGAAGGGATCTTGAGGGCAAAAGTAGCTGGATCCATTGCTGCCAGACTAAACTGGGCTACAGAATCTTTTTGTTGTTGAGCGTAATTCTCAGGGGATGAAGAACTATTACCATCGGGCTCTAATATATCTGTCGACTTCTCTATATCGTCAGAGATAGAAAAAAAATGAGAATTGATTTTGTAATCAAAGGAAAGCTTTTGGTAATTGGACGAAAGAATAAAAGTCTTATATGTTTCCGCTGCAAATAGGTTTGTAAAACTTATCAAACTGAAAACCAGAGCCAAAGTTATAATTGTTTTTTTCATTTTTTCTTAGTTTATTCTAGTAAAATGCTCTCAAATTGTCTAATCAAGCTCCTCCAAGACGCTTTTATCTTAAAGCGTTTATCCTTAAAAAGATAAGGGTTTTATCGATATTTGTCAATAGCAAGGAAAACTCGCCCATGTAACAAAATCCAAATAAAATAAAATATACAACTAAAAAATACGTTTGACATATAATCTAAATAAATTTAATTTTGTATTCGCGCCTAAGAGCCTTAAAAATTGTAGATATATTAATGATTGACGTTAAAGAACATTTCTACGACGATGACCCTGCCAAGGGCCATCCTGATGTCCGGACACAACTCAAAGATGTGTCCTATTTTTTTCTCGGTAATGGACACATTCAGGCTGCTGTCCAAATCGCTCCATCCGGGGAGGGAACACCCGTAGGCCTGCTGATCATGAATCCGGAGCATCTGGGGAAAAAAAGAGAGGCTTTAACCTGTGATCCGGATTCTGGTCTGGAAAACACGATGATCCGCCTCCTCTCTGCGCCGGCAGCTAAAACCACAGGAACCGGGTCTCTTGAAGCCGGGTGGCTTGAAGAATATGAATTCCCTGTTGTCCATATCCTATGGCAGGTCGGCAATTTCCGGGTCGCTGAATTCTTTTACTGTCCGGACCTGTCTCATCCTGTGATTATGCGCGAAGTCCGCCTAAAAAACATAACCAACCTCACGATTCAGGCGCGCTTAAAAACGGGAGTTCTTGATAAAACTATTGACGAGGAGTTCTCTTTAGAACCTGAGGGAATAAAAAAAGTATTCCTCCGCTATACTTTAAATAGTTCAGGAAAACATGTCATTCTTGATTTAGTGCCGGAGGCGGGAGTAGGACGTAAAGCCCTTCAGTATTGGAAAGAGAAAGCTTGTGCCTCATTTGGTTCGCCCATCCTGGATCATTATTTTACCGCATCACAGTTTCAATTGCCGGCAGTTATTTCAAAGTCTGGGAAAGTGGATGGCAGTATCTGGCAGCATAACCGCGAGCGGGCGAGGGATCAGGCGATGATAGCGGTGGGTTTGACCATATCAGGTCACCATGAGATTGCTTACAGGATACTTAACCGCCTGCTTGAAGAATTTGTGACTGAAAAAGGGGATATCATAGATTCCAGCGAAGAGCGAGGTTCAGATGAGGTTGAATTGGACCAGAATGGAGTGCTTCTCTTTGCCTTGAAAAATTATGTCCTCTGGACTGACTCCCAAGAATTGATTACGAAACACTGGAACAAAATTGAAGCTGCTGCCGAGTTTCCTTTATCCGACGTTTTTCTTCATAAACGCTCTGGTCTATTGGCCAACAGAAAGGAGTACTGGGGACGGAACCAGGCCCATGGGATCGTAAAAGGCATGGAGTTAGTCCATCAATTGTTTGCTGCCATAGGGCTTTCGGCAGCTTCCACTCTAGCGTTTAGTGTCTCCCGCAAGCGAGAAGCCTTACGCTGGGAGGAGGAAGCAAGACGGATAAAGAGCGCCATGTTAGACGACGCTCGATACCGCCTGGTTGATAGCCGAGGGTTCATCAAAAGACGAAGTGACGATGGATTAATTCAAGAAATTATCAAACCCTTGCCCAAAGCTAAATTGTCAGAGGGAGTGCCTTTATCTTCAAGGAGCGAGCATCGTCTTAATCCTGATGCTTCATCTGTTTTGCCCATCGCCATGAGATTCATATCTCCAGATTCACCCCTGGCATCCTTAACCTTGGATAGTGTCGAAAAACTCTGGAATCAAGCGTGGAAGGATGGAGGCTATGGGCGGTATCATGTAAGCTCAGAGCCTGATTCACCTGGTTCCTGGCCTTTTCCCTCCTTATTTATTGCCCGATCTTATGTTGAAACAGGAAATTTTGAGAAAGTGTGGAGAATTCTGCAGTGGCTCAATAAAGTTCCTGGTGCACTGTCTGGCTCATGGTTTGAGTATTACGGACAGCGTTTAGCACCGCACTTTTCTCAGGTAGGTATCACACCGTGGACGTGGGCAGAAATGCTCATTCTGCTGATTCACCATATCATCGGGATTCAGCCCGACGTAGACCATCTCCGGTTACGGCCAAAGTTAATCCCTGGAATAGAAAAAATCACAGCGTCTTTCCCACTGAGAGATAGAAAGATAAATATCGAAATTAAAAGTGGTCGCAAAAAAAGATCTTATGGCTTTCGTTCGAACGGGAAAATCATACAATCCTCAGAAAAGGAAGCCCATATTTCCTATTTAGAAAAGGATCTTTGGGTTGAAGCTTCTCTACCTTAGCATTTCAATACAGGGAGGGTGTTTAAACTGAATTCAAGCATTGCCATCAGGAAAGAATATCTTCCTGTTCAACCGGGGTCAGTCCTTGCCATCTGGAAAAGGTATTTTCCTGCTTTTCGTCCTTATGGCATTCCTTTGGACAAGGCCTTGCCCCAAATACTTTTGACATCAAATTTTTCCTATGCTATAGGGCTATGTGAAATTTATTCATGGCTCTTAAAAAGGAGAAGGCGGAATGTATAAAAGAATAGCTTTTATCATCGCTATTATAAGTGTTGTATGGATGAATTGTGCCTGCGTTGGACAAGACGAAAATATTCGTTGGGTTACGTTAAAGGATATTGCTAGAAGTCTGGAGAATCAACCACCGATAAATGTTGGATTCGATATTGATGATACTGTGTTGTTTTCTAGCCCTGGTTATTACTATGGACGGCAGAAGTATTCCCCGGGAAACAAGGCTTTTACAATCATGGAGGAGTTTTGGAATGAAATGAACAACGGGCTTGATAAATTCAGTATTCCTAAAGAATGT
>CAYUXD010000156.1:0-1872 GCA_964448655.1 uncultured Eubacteriales bacterium | reverse complement strand
TTGCATAAGAAAAGGGGAGACTCAATTTATTTTATAACGGCGAGAACAAAAACAAAAACAGAATCAGTCACTGAACTTCTTGTAAAAACTTTTGATTTAGAAAATCCCCATAAAGTGATTTTTACTGGCGTCAAGTTAGGGGAAAATTTAAAAATTAAACCGATTAAAGAAAATAAAATTCAAATTTTTTACGGAGATGCAGATTCCGATATAGAAACTGCTTTAGAAGCGGGCATCCGGGCAATCAGAATTATGCGTGCTGTAAATTCTACAAATAAACCTTTGCCCCACAACGGAAGCTACGGGGAAGAAGTACTGGTGAATTCAGAGTATTAAGAAGCCCTATTTTAATCCTAAAATGCCGGCAGCATTTTCGTAAAGGATCTTTCTTATGTATTCTTCAGCCAGGGGAAGTTCTTTTATAGCTTCAATGTTGCTGTTGATCGTCCTGATTCCAGGCCAATCCGATCCGTAGATAAATTTATCGATATGCTTCTCCATGTCGGGAAAATAATTCAGCAGATTTTCAGGGGGCAGCCCTGAAATCTCCAGATAAAGATTCGGATGAAGCCGGGAGAGAAAAAATGCTTTTTCATACCATAGACCTCTTCCGCTGTGAGCCATGAGCAGGAGGAGATCAGGGAAGTCTGAAGCCACATCATCCAAATAGATAGGGTCAGCATACTTAATTTTTGAACCTTTAAACACAGAGGAACCTGTATGGATGAGAACCGGAAGTCTCTGCTCTTGGGCTATAGCATAAAGAGGATAGATACTGCTTTCGTTTGGATAGAAATGATTGTAAGAGGGATAAAGTTTTATTCCTTTTGTGCCCATCTTAATATATTTTCTGAATTCCTGGGCTGGCTGACTGACCAGGGAAGGATTAACAGTGCAAAAAGGAAGGAAAATATCATTGCCCTGGCAAAAATCCATGACATATTCATTAGAGACAACACCGGTAGTAATAGGGCTTATTTCAGGCAGGATTACGGCCCTTTCTATTTGATGGCTTTTGAGGTAGGCAGCAAACCTCTTCGGGTCAATCATTTCCTCATAGCGTTCATAATACTCTGAATGAGCTTCCTTTTGGTAAGCGTGGATCCATTCATGCCAGTGCTCTTTGAGGCCGATGTGGACATGAAAATCGATGACCTTTAAATCATCTAGTTTTTTCATTTTCATCAGAATATTAAAAATATAAGTCTATCTAATGGCAAAGCCTTCTGGAATATTCAGTGTTTTTGAGAGAAAAAAAGGGGGATTAGCATTTTTTACGGGGTTAGAAAAGATAACTGGGCAGAAGATGTTAGTAGATTTTGCTCTCTGAATTTCTTTTATATGTGCTCGTGTATTTAACCGCTGTTTTCTTCTTTTTTAGCCTTTAATTTTTCCTCGAGTTGTTTTATTTTCAGGATGAGTGTTTCTTTTTCTTTTCTCTTCATTCTTCTTAGAATTCTAACGATCACTCCCACAATACAAACAATAATTAGAACGTTGATAATAGCAGCAACTGAGTATGGAGAGTTAATTTGCATTGTGAAAAGGATATCCAATTGTGCTAAGAAGAATAGAATTTCCAAAACAAGCAGGATCAGAATCCACCAGAGCATTTGGCACTCTCCTTCAGGACGATGAAAATTCCCTTCTTGAGTTTAAATACAAGAACTTCTCGTATAGCTTATAGCAAAGGAAAACTTGAAGTCAAGTGAGTATTTTATTCATGGACATACTTTATTTTGAATTTTTTCAGGGTCACTCCCTCCTTGGCCCTTGAATAGAGGAAATCGTTGCTGTCTATATATATGCAATGGCTTGAGAAGAGCGAATGAAGAATGGCGTTAAAAATCTGAAGGGAGCCAGGCTATTTCC
>CAYUXD010000155.1:0-6060 GCA_964448655.1 uncultured Eubacteriales bacterium | reverse complement strand
TACAAACGCAATTTAATTTGTGGGGTCAGGCCTTGCCATCGGGAAAACATATTTTCCTGCAACTTGTCCTTATGGCATTCCGTTGGATAAGGCCTGACCCCGAGGATTAAGGACGACCCCGCTCTTTTTATAAGTAGGCGGGGGAAACATGGCAAAATCTCATCCTGGAGATAGGAGATATCTATGTCGCTTCCATCCTTGTAATGAAATTTTAATGCGTTTGTATTAGATTCTTAAGACAAGCAAAAAGCAAGACCTGACCCCATAGACTTATTATAAGAAATGGTTTTTTTATGAAGAGTTTTGTTAACAATTGATAAAAAACATGTTAAAATACCGTTGAAAAAGGAATAAGTCATGCCACCACCAAAGAAACAAGCCAAATCTTATAGAAGCATTCTTTTCTGGATTGCTCTCGGAGTTATCCTTATCGTCCTCTGGAGCCTTTTTCAATCTGCAGGAGCAGTGAAAAAAGAACCACCCTTCAGTGAATTCCTGTTAGAGGTTGAAAACGACCAGGTTGAAGAAGTCACTATTGCCGGAGATCAAATAAACGGAAAGTATGTCGACGGAACCACATTTAAAACTACAACTCCTCCTAATTATGATGATCTGGTCAATATCCTCCGGGAACACAAAGTGAGTATCACTGTGAAATCCGCCCGAAACCCTTGGTTTTCCTATCTTTTCACCTGGTTTCCTATCATTCTTCTCATCCTCTTCTGGGTATTCTTCATGCGGCAGATGCAGGCTGGTGGCAACAAGGCTCTCTCCTTTGGCAAGAGTCGGGCAAAGCTTTTTTCTGGAGTACAGAAAAAATTCACTTTCAAAGACGTGGCTGGCGTGGAAGAAGCCAAAGAAGAGCTTCAGGAGATCATCGGATTCCTGAAAGACCCTAAAAAATTTCAAAAATTAGGGGGCCGAATTCCCAAAGGAGTGATCTTAGTAGGAGCACCGGGTACAGGCAAAACTCTCCTTGCCCGAGCAGTTGCCGGGGAAGCGGATGTTCCTTTCTTTTCGATAAGCGGCTCTGACTTTGTGGAGATGTTTGTCGGAGTGGGTGCTTCCAGGGTGAGAGATCTTTTTGATCAGGGAAAAAAGCATGCTCCCTGCCTGATTTTTATCGATGAGATTGATGCTGTGGGAAGACAGAGAGGTGCAGGACTGGGTGGCGGCCATGACGAGCGCGAACAAACCTTGAATCAGCTCCTGGTGGAGATGGATGGCTTCGACTCCAACGAAGGAGTCATTCTTATTGCTGCCACAAACAGGCCTGACATACTGGACACCGCTCTTCTCAGACCAGGAAGGTTTGACAGAAGAATTGTCGTCAACATGCCTGATGCAAAAGGGAGAGAGAATATCCTAAAAGTTCATCTGAAAAATATTCCGTTAGACAAAGAAGTTGATCTATCAGTGCTTGCTCGCTCTACTCCCGGATTCTCTGGAGCTGACCTGGCCAACCTTGTCAACGAGGCAGCTCTGCTTGCCGCCCGCCTTAGCCAAGAGAAAGTCAACATGAAGGATATGGAAAGTGCCAAAGATAAAGTACTGATGGGAGTGGAGAGAAAGAGCATGATCATCAGCGAAGAAGAGAAAAAAAACACATCTTATCACGAAGCAGGTCATGCCCTCATAGCTGCTCTCTTACCAGAGGCGGATCCCATCCATAAAGTGACCATTATCCCTCGAGGGCTTGCTTTGGGGACAACCCAACAGTTGCCCCTGGACGACCGCTACACATACTCCAAAGAATATCTGGAGGCGCAACTTTCTGTGCTTATGGCCGGGCGAGCCTCCGAAAAAATGCTCCTCGGAAAAACAACCACAGGGGCGGCAAACGATTTTGAGAAGGCGACCGAAATTGCCCGCAAGATGGTCTGTCAATGGGGAATGTCCGATTTAGGCCCTGTCACATTCGGCGAACGGGATGATTTAATCTTCCTCGGCAGGGATTTAGCCATGCATAAAAACTTCAGTGAAAAAACAGCTGAAATGATAGATGCCGAAGTTAAAAAAATTATCAACAGAAACTTCAACAGAACAAAGGAACTTTTAGAAAAACACAGGGATAAACTGATCAGAGTTGCAGAGGCTCTTCTTGAAAAAGAAGTCTTAACCTCTGAAGAATTAGAAGAAATTATAAAGGGGAAAAAAATAGCCAAGGGTAAAAAGCCATCTGTAGCTTCAAAAGTCAAGCAAGAAAAGCCAAAAAAAGAACCAAAAAAAATTCAACCTATAAAAAAGCCCGATTTGGCTAAAGCATAAAAGGTGAGAAAAGAGTACACCCTCCGGGTCAACAACAAAAAATACACTTTAGGCCAAAGAACCTGGATAATGGGCGTCATCAATATCACACCTGATTCTTTCTCTGATGGGGGCCTTCACTTTGATAAAGATAAAGCTGTGGCAAGGGGATTGCAGCTTCGAGAAGAAGGCTCTGATATAATCGACATAGGAGGAGAAAGCACCAGACCTGGCTCAGAACCCATCACCGAAGAAGAAGAACTGAGGCGCGTTATTCCAGTAATTTCTGCCTTAAGAAAGAAAACGGAAAGCCTGATCTCCATAGACACAACAAAGTCAGAAGTGGCTCGAGCTGCCCTGGATGCAGGTGCCGATATTATTAATGACATAAGTTCTTCTAGCTTTGATCCCAAAACGTTTTCTCTGGCAGCTCAACGCGGTGCGTCCGTTATTCTGATGCACATGAAAGGGATACCCAGAAATATGCAGGTCAATCCTTTTTATGAAAATGTGCTGCTTGAGGTCAAATCTTTCTTAAAAGAGAAAATCAAAACAGCTCAAGCTGCAGGGATCGAAAAAGAGAAAATCATCATCGATCCAGGAATCGGTTTTGGCAAAAGGCATAAGGACAATCTTGTTTTGATCAAAAACCTTCATTTTTTTGAGGGCCTCGATCGTCCCATCCTCATCGGGATTTCCCGAAAGTCCTTTATCGGGAAAATATTAAACTCTCCTCCCCAGCAAAGGCTCGAAGGAACTATTGCTTCTGCCGTGCTAAGCATCGTGCATGGAGCTCATATCCTGAGAGTCCATGATGTCGCCTCGGTCAAAAAAGCAGTGCTTGTGGCTGAAGCCATAATAAAAGAAGGCCAGCCCACTACAACTTTTGAAGAAAGTAAAGAGAAAAAAAGTAGCTATGTTTGCTGATATCATTACTGCCCTGTCTCGTTTTAATATCGGAGACCTTATAGATATCATCATTGTGACCTTTATCCTTTATTACATTTTTTCCTTGGTAAAGGATACAAAAGCCTATCAAATGGCAATCGGCTTAGGGATAATTGGCGTTGCCTTTTTGATCTCTAAATGGGGAAATTTAGTAGTCTTGAACTGGCTTATTAAGATTTTCTCTCCGTTTCTGATTATCGCTATCATTGTCCTCTTCCAGGGAGAGATAAGAAGATTCTTAACAACTCTAGGCTCTCGTTCTTTCCGGAAACCCCTTTCTCTCAAATCCTTCACAGAAAAATTGGAGAATGTCTTTTTGGCTGTCGATTATCTCGCCTCCAAGAAAATTGGGGCTCTGATTGCGATTGAAAAAGAAATTTCCCTCAAGAGTTATACTGACCGGGGCACAAAAATAGATGGCGATCTCACCAAAGACCTTCTGGTCAGCATCTTTTTCCCTCATTCCCCTCTTCATGACGGAGCTGTCATCGTCCAGGGGAACAAGATCTCTGCTGCTGGCTGTCTCCTGCCCTTGCCTGCTTCTCATAATTTGGGAAAGGAGTACCTGCCTCGGACAAGGCACTTGGCTGCTATAGGCCTGTCTCAAGAAACAGATGCTGCTGTGATTGTCGTCTCTGAGGAAACTGGAACTGTCTCTTTGGCTACCAAAGGTCAGTTGGAAAGAGAGCTGGATAAAGAGCATCTTAAAGAAAGGATGCTCAATTATTTACAGGTAAGATGAAAAGATTTTTCAAAAATCTGTTTTTAAAAAATTGGGGACTCAAACTCTTCTCTTTTCTTCTTGCCCTGATTCTCTGGCTAATATTGACAGGTCCAGAGAAGGTATTTTCGGAAAAAACGTTGACCATCCCCTTAGAACTCCACAATATTCCTCCTGAAATGGAGCTTATGGAAAAGCCCCTAGCGACTATTGATGTAAAAATCAGAGCATCCAAAAGCCTAGTCAATGATATAACTTCAGCTAATGTCCATGCTGTACTTAACCTCGAAAAAGCCACACTCGACCAAGAAGATTATCCCCTCAACAAAAGCACGATAAGTATTCCTTCCGGCGCAGAAGTCAGAGATATCTATCCAAGTCAGGTGAGTCTCAAGTTAGAAAGGACAAAAGAAATCCTGTTGGACGTGCAAGCAAATATCATCGGCGAATTAAAAGGAGGACTCAAAGTAGAAAACGTCGGGATCTTTCCTCCTAAAGTTCTCATCAAGGGACCTGAAAGCAAGTTCAAAGATGACTACAAAGTGAGAACAAGTCCTATCGATATTTCCACGCTCACAGAGACTACAGAACTTGAAGCAGATCTCATCCTTCCTAATCCTGACCTGAGATTGGCCTCCGCACAGACAAAAGTAAGAGTCAGGATCTTGATTCAGGAACAAAACCCTGAAGCTAAGAGAGGCAAGAAGAAAACGCAGAAGAAATAAGCTTTCTCCTTGAATCCGCGCGTTTTTTAGCTATAATCTATTTTTGAATTAAAGAATCACCCACAAAATGGAAAAACTTTTCGGGACAGATGGAATAAGAGCAGTGGCTGGCCAGCCGCCTCTCGATTATTCCTCGGTATCTACTTTAGGAAAAGCGCTGATCTGCCTTCTTAAAGAGGAAGAGTTGGAACCCCGGATTATCATCGGCAGGGATACTCGAGAGTCAGGAGAATGGCTCGAGCAGGCTTTATTCCAGGGAATAAATGAAGAACAGGGAGAAGCTGTTACAGCCGGTATCATACCCACATCTGCGGTTTCTTTCTTGACAAAAAAATATTCCTTTTCTGCGGGAATTGTCATTTCCGCCTCTCATAATTATTATCAAGATAACGGCATTAAAATCTTTTCATCTCAAGGTGTAAAAATTTCGGATGCATGGGAAAGAAAACTTGAAAAGCCTGTCACAGAAGCCCCTTCAAAAGTCAAAAGAGAAAACATCAGGATAACTCCCCAATCTTCTTTAGGGAAGGAATACATGGATTTTCTGAAGAGCCGGTTTTCTCCTGTCAACCTCAAAAAAAGAATCACGGTTGTACTCGACTGCTCGAATGGAGCAAGCTCCTTCTTTGCTTCTCAAGTTTTTTTAGATTTAGGTTTTGAGGTCATCGCTATAGCTAACACCCCTGACGGAAAAAACATCAACTACAACTGTGGCTCTCTTTATCCCCAGAATCTAGCCCGGAAAGTAGTTAAGAGCAAGGCGGATATAGGAGTCGCCTATGACGGGGATGCAGATAGAGCTATCTGGGTTGATGAAAAGGGCAGAATCTTGAATGGTGATCATACTCTTTTTGTCCTATCCCGATTCATGAAGGAAAAAGGACGTTTGAAATCGGACTATGTCATAGCCACGACCATGAGCAACATGGGCTTAGAGAAAGCCATAGAAAAATTAGATTTAAAGCTTTTGCGAACTCAGGTTGGCGACAAATATGTCCTTGAAGAAATGATGAAGCTGAAGACAAACCTGGGTGGTGAACAATCGGGTCACACGATTTTCCTGGATGATTGCCCAACAGGAGATGGAATCCTGACCAGTTTAAAAATGCTCGAAGCTATGACTACCTACAATCTTCCTTTATCCAAGTTAGTGGAAGACCTTGAAGAATTTCCTCAGATTCTCCTGAATGTCCCGGTTGGAAAAAAGACCGATTTCGATCAATTTCCAGAAATAATAAGTGCAAAGGAAGAGATCGAAAAGCGATTGGGAGATTCAGGGCGCCTGAATGTTCGCTACTCAGGAACTGAACCAGTTGCCCGAGTAATGATCGAAGGCCAGGACAAAGGCGAGATAGAAGACTACGCCCGCCAGCTGGCTGATGTCATCTCCAAGTATCTGGGAAATTAAAGAGAATGAAA
>CAYUXD010000154.1:0-6148 GCA_964448655.1 uncultured Eubacteriales bacterium | reverse complement strand
TTTATAATTTTCCGAGTGATTATTTCAAAAGCGAGAATCCCATTTCCTTTAGATATGTAAACCTTAAAAAAACAGCTAATTATCCTGAAAAGAACAATAAAGCTGCATTTCTAAGATTTATTTTGATTTTTTTATTAGCTCTAAGGGGTGATAAAAAATCACCTCATAAACCACCACACAAGGTTATTTACTTTTTTATCTAATATTGTTTATTCTCTTTACTTACTGTAATAAATACACTGCTTTTTATTAATGGAGCATTGAAGATTAAAAAATGCCTTCATATTTTCATAACGTGAGGCCCCATAACAAAAAGTGTTTGACAAGGAATGCAATATCTTCTATATATTTTAGCAATTAAGTGGAAATAAAAAAAATAAATTGGAGGAATTAAAATGAAACGAATTTCAACATCTTTTCCCGGATGGATGGTCATGTTTACTCTGGCCGCGTTTCTTTTTGCAGTCGCTTCAACCACAACTGTGCAGGCGGCTCAAGATGAAGAAGGTGAAATCGAACAAACGCTAAAGCAACTCACAGAAAGAGCTGCAAACGGTTATTTTGCGCCAATTGTTACGCCGATTGGTATGGATTTAAACGGCGGCTGGTTTCATAAGGCGCCCCCCGCAAAAGTGTTTGGTTTGAGTCTAGAGTTTGGACTTGTAGGAATGCTTACAACCGTTCCAGATGATGTAGCCAGAACCTTTAGCGTAACAGATACAACGTTCAAGTTTAGCGACACGCAGGCTGTGGAATTATTAACGGACGCTGGTTTCGATCCCTATGATAATGGTATAGGAACAGCTTTTTTTAATCAAGTCAAAGACCAGGAGTTCAGTGTAAGCATCCATGGTCCAAATATCATGGGCGCTCCAGACGAGGAGATAGAAGTTGATTTCAGCGGAGCAGATGTTACTTTTATTGACCCCAACACTTTACTAGAGCGAACAGAAACACTCGGTGCAGACACATGGGCCCTTGGTGTTGGTGGCTTGAGCTTTCTAGAAGACTTATCCTTCGTTCCGCTGGCAGCTCCTCAACTTTCAGTCGGCACGGTTTTTGGAACACGGGCAACAGTCCGCTACATACCGACAATTAATCTCTCAAGTATACCTGGCGCTTCTCTCTTCCTTGATGAGGATTTTGGTAAGATCAGTTATTTTGGCTTTGGATTACAACATAATCCAGGAGTATTTCTTCCAACTCCCCTTCCCCTCGATGTTGCAGTTGCGTTCTATACACAGACATTTAAGATAGGGGAGGAATTCTTTAAGGTTAAAACCACTGCCTTTGGAGTAAACGCGAGCAAAAAACTAGGAATAGGGCCTATAAATATAACTCCATACGCCGGATTCATGCTTGAAAAATCAACAATAGACATTGCTTATACCTATGAGGTTGAAAGCCTTTTGGGCTCACCCCAAAACATAGACATAGCCCTTCATTTCGAAGGAGAAAATAAGAGCCGCATAATACTCGGCCTCAGCTTAAAATTGCTCTTGTTCAACATTAATGCTGATTATAATATCGGAAAATGGAACTCCTTCACAGTTGGCCTTATGTTCTCAATGTAAAGGCTGATTAATCCAGAGATTAAAAAGGCTTATTTTCGTATAGAAAAAAGCTGGAGGTAACAATGAAAAAATTCTTACTAATCTTTCTGACTGTAATCCTTGTTTCTACAACCCACGCCTATGGATTTAAAGTAATGGCAGGAGGTCATCTGGCAAAGTATGCTGTAGAGCCTGAGGGAGCTGGAATTGAATGGAAAAATAAATTGGGATTTCTTATGGGCGGAGGAATTGAGCTTTTTTCAATTCCAAATATATCTCTTGACGTTGACGGATTTTATTCTCGAAAGGGCAGTAAGTTTAAATCTGACCCTGCAGAAAATGAATATGTTTTGGATGTAATTAGTATTACACCAGTGGTCAGAGTAAAGTTCTTGCCTGGTCCATCTCCTTATGTCCTTGGAGGCGGTGAATTTTCGTATATTCTTACTCATAAATTAGACGATGTAGATATTAAAGATACTACCAAAAGCTTTGATTACGGAGTTGTCTTCGGGGCAGGTTACCAGATGTCTATGCCAGGTGCCTCGCTATTTTTTGAAGGAAGGTACCATCTCGGGGTAGCCAATATACTAAAAGACCCGGCTCCAGGTGAATCACTGAAAACCAAGGCACTTGTAGTAATTGTAGGAATCAAAATTTAGTCAATAAGAAAATAATCCTTCAAGACCAGAAAAAACCCCTCAGAAGGAGTACACAAATCCAACTTTAACTCCGCCATAAGGCATAACGCCTAAGCGGAATTCTAATTTATTCTGAAATTCTTTCTCCTTCTGGTAGCTTTGAAACGCTCTTTCCGCCCGACTCCTCCTAATAAGGTTATAGATAGCTAAACCTCCATATTCTGCTGCAATAAGGGAACTTCCTTCTTCACTAAAAAGAGCATATACAGAGAAGCCTGCCCATAATATGCCCCATAAGATCCGCCCTCTCCTACCTCTGGCAGCAAGGGATGAGAGAGCCTCATGACCAGCCCTTTCTCTTTGGGCAGGGTCTGAGATTTGCAGCACATTGTCAAATTCCCTTTCCGCACCACTCGGAAAAACCCATTTATAAATTCCAACGCCCCCCATAACTGCTCCCGAAACCATTGCCATAGCACCAAAAAAACCTCCAAAAAAACCTTCCCACCCGTCATCCTCATCTACTGAGGACAGCAATGCAACACCTGAAGCCAAAAAAACGCCTCCCCCAACCAGCCATACGGTTCCCCATGTTTTCCTGCTCTTTTTCGACCTCTGCGCCAATCGCTTCAGATAGCCTTCAGCCAGAGATTCTGATTTTTCCTCAGGATTTATATACTCCTGCTGTCCATATAAGAGATTGTAACTATCTCCCCAATTTTGCCTTCCGTCTTCAAGATTGGCAATCCTTGAGAGTGAAGTCCGATCTAAGGACTGATAAAACCTAAGTATTTGAAATGTTTGATGCTCTCTTGAGTATTTTTTATTCACGGCGAAAAAGAGATAATTGTCAGGACATAGAATATTCGAGTTAAAAAACCCATGATTATCAGCTCCTTGGTCCCTTATTAATGAGAAATTTTCTGTAAATGATGATTCACCCTGAGCAAAAACAGGCATCCAGAAGATAAAGAGAATTATAAATATAGCCAGTTTTTTCATTTCTTTTCCTTTCTTTTTAAAATTCGATTGTCCTTCATTTATTCTTTACTTATTTACCCAGTTACTCATATTTCTCTAATAATCTAGCCTTCGACAAAAGAAAAGTTGTCAAAAATTTGTTAAGAGTTTGTAAAAGGTTTGTTAAGATTTCCGATCTTTCTGCTCTAAATCCTATAAAAAGATATATAAAATCTCTTCAGCTGTCAATTATACGGGTCGAAAATTTAGGAGATTTTTATTGTATAGTTTTTTAAGTTTCATTATGTTATCAAATAGAGAGAATAAATTTTATAGCGAGGGAAGGAAAATGAGAGAAACCAGAAATGAAAAATTTATCATAAGAGCTCCAAAATCCATAGCGATCATTTCCGTTCTGGCTGTAGCAATCATAATCTTGGCGCCTTCCTGTAAAAACGAAAAAGACGTCGTTCTTCCTTATAAGCAAAAAAAGGTTAAACCCGGGATTGAGGTTTTCCTTGAGAGCCACCTGGATATGGTGAAAGGGAAAAGAGTGGGCTTAATAACAAACCCAACCGGTGTAAATAGCAATTTAGAGAGCGTGGTTGATCTTTTTCATGATAACCAAGAAATTAACCTTGTCGCTTTGTATGGACCTGAGCATGGAGTGAGAGGAAATGCCCAGGCCGGTGAGTATGTTTCCTTTTATATTGATGATAAATATAACATCCCTGTCTTCAGCCTTTATGGGCAATCGAGGAAACCCGAGGCAGGAATGCTTAAAAACATCGATGAGTATATGCGTTCTTTTGACACTATCAAATCGGGGAAAATTCCTGAAAGCTCGATGGTTGAGAGCTTGGATGTGCTGATATTTGATATTCAGGATGTGGGGACAAGAATTTATACTTACATTGCAACGATGGTCTACTGTATGCAGACAAGCGCTGAGAATGGTGTTGATTTTATAGTCTTAGACAGACCGAATCCTATTAACGGCGAAGATCTGGAGGGCCCGCTCCTGGAGTATCCGGAGTACAGCTCCTTTGTCGGCCTCTACCCCATTCCAGTAAGACATGGAATGACCATCGGCGAACTCGCAGAGTTTTTTAATGATAAATTCTTGGAGAAAAAAGTAAATCTAACAGTTATTCCCATGCAAGGCTGGGAAAGAAAGATGTGGTATGACGAGACATCTCTTTCCTGGGTTATTGCCTCACCAAACATGCCTACTCTGGATACTGCGACTGTATACCCGGGACAGGTATTTTTGGAAGGAACGAACATATCTGAGGGCAGAGGAACGACAAAGCCATTCGAGGTTTTTGGAGCCCCCTGGATCGATGGCTATGAATTAGCAAAAAAACTCAATGAACTCAATCTTGAAGGAATAAAGTTCAGGGAAGCTTGGTTTTCTCCCACATTTTCAAAATTCAAGGGAGAGATCTGCGGAGGAGCTCAAATACATGTCATCGACAGAAATCAGTACAGACCATTTGAATCTTCTCTGCACATAATAAAAACAGTAATGAATATGTACCCCAGTCATTTTAAATTCCACAATGAATACTTCGATAAAATAATGGGAACTTCAAAAGTAAGACAAGCGCTTGAAAAGGGGAGTGATGTCAAAGAGATAATAAAAAGCTATCAAGTGGATTTAGATAACTTTTCAGAGCTGAGGAAAACTTATCTGCTCTATTAAAATATGTGGGGGTTTGATTTATCAAGCCCACCGTTTTGACCGCCGGAAGACAATAATCAAAAATAGAGTGAGGGCAAGCAAATTCTTAAGTTTCATCTTAAGGAGGTGATCCCATGAGACTCTACCTGATTCAGCACGGAATATCATTGCCCGAAGAGAAAGACCCTGAAAAATCTTTAAGCCCAGAGGGAAAAGAAGAAACTCGAAGGATTGCAGAATTCCTGAAGACAAAAAATATAGAAGTTAATGCCGTCTGGCACAGCCCAAAACTGCGCGCAGCTCAAACAGCACAAATAATTGTTAATTCCATTTTTTGTCCAGAAACTAAAGAAAGAGACGATTTGAATCCTTTAGATTCTGTAGAAAAATTTCCTCAAGAAATAAAATCCTTAGACAAAAACTTAATGATTGTAGGGCATCTGCCCTTTTTGCAGAAATTAGCCTCTCTGCTTCTCTCTGGGTCAGAGACAAACCAGTTTATTTCTTTTAAAAATTCTGGAGTTCTCTGTTTAGAGTATACCGCGACTTGGAAAATTGCCTGGATGATTACTCCTGTTCTGTTGTAGGTGAATCCTTATCTCATCTTTCGGATGCGGACCTCGATTTCTTTGACATCTTTCAATAGCTCTACAATCCTTGATGTATCTGTCTCGCCGAAGTGATAGGGGTAGAGAATTTTCGGTTTGAAAGCTTTTGCTGCATCAGCCACCATTTCGGGAGTCATAGTGTAAGGAAGATTCATGGGTAAGAAAGCGATATCGATATTCTTCATCGCTTTCACCTCTGGAGTATTCTCTGTATCGCCAGCCACATAAACTCTCTTGTCAGCAAAAACTATTAAATAGCCGTTGCCATCTCCTTTAGGATGATAGGGGACACCATTTCCTCGCTTATGAACGATGTTGTAGGCGGGGACAGCTTCTATCCTGAGTCCCTGAACGGTTTTAACATCTCCGTTTTTCATGATAATGCCACCTTCAACTTTATCTGTACATTTCTCTGTCAGGACTATATCAGTTTTTTCTTGGCGGATAATGTCAATAGCCTTAGTATCGAGGTGATCGCCGTGCTCATGGGTTACCAGGATAAGGTCTGCCTTGGGAAGATGAGAATAATCAGCTTCTCTGCTGACAGGGTCCACATGAATAATTTTTCCGTCAAAGGTGAACATTAATGTTCCGTGACCTATGAACGTAATCTTCAGGTCTCCTTTGGAGGTAGCGATAGTATCTTCTTCAAACTCCTTTTGAGCAGCCACTGTGACCACAAAAACAAACATTAAAGCAATG